>PSRO01000027.1 GCA_003176115.1 Chlamydiota bacterium
ATACAAGACATAGATCCATAAGCAATTTTTTAGTTAATACGCTTTGCGCCATTGCGGCTTATATGAGGTAACCTAAAAAGCCTTAGTATTAAGATGTCTGATAAGGAAAGTTTAGAGCTAGTTGTTTGCTAGGAAAACCCAAAACTGAGGTTCATAGTTTTTATACAAACCCAAATAAAGTATTAATGACGGCGCTTATCGAAGTTTCTTTAGGGTTTGACCAAGATCTAAAGTTATGCTTACTTAATAATTCTGTGAAGATTTGAGATGTTGAGTCTATGTCGGGCTTTTTTTGATCGCAAAACTGAAGAAAGTTCATCTTACATTTATCTTGAAATGCATTAGTGATTTCTTTCTTAACTGGATCTGATAAATACTCATAAACAGTAGGTGTATCTCCAATGGATTTATTAAGAGTTTTCTGTATAACCAGAATCTGGTTATAAGGACAAAGATTCCCTATCGGGGAAAGAATTTTATTAAGAAAGTCTATTTGTAATTTTAGTTTTTCAATTTCTTTGCTTTTCAATTGTAATTCTTTTTCTAGTGTTTTGTTTAATCCACTAACATCTTCTAAAGCATCTACAAATTCCACATCCGAATCCGAGCTCACAGACATAATATCTTCTGCGCAAAGAGAACCTGAATTTGCCATTCTAACAAGACTGTCTTCTAAAGATGGCAAGTCATCTTGCAGAACATTTGGTACAAGACTTTTAGCAAGAGAATCTATTTGTGATTTTAGTCTTTCAATTTCTGCATTTTTTGATTGTAGTTCTTCTCTTAGCGTTGTTTTTTCCATTGTTTCAGAAGTACTTCTTAGAGGAAGTTTCCATCCTAAATATTCTTGTAATTTTTTTGATTGAAATACACTAGGATATATAAACCCTGCTAAAGACCCAAAAGGCGCCATAGAAAAATAACGTAGCGCTTTTATTAGATGAGAGTAGGCTTCTTTATAGTAGTCAGGTGGGTTTTTACGTGAAATTTGAGATGCTGCCCAACCAAAACCTTTATACGTTGCTGCAAATAAGTGGATGCTTGCGTCTACTAACAGAGAAACACTGAAGAATGTAGCACATACTCGATCTTCTAAAGAGCCTTTTTGTCTATATGCAGGAGTCATAAGCCTTTGCGTGCAAGAAAAATGTAAATCTAAATAGAGCATGGGTTTTTTTCTAGAAATATATTTGCAAAGTAATAACGCTCTTAAAGAGTGTTTTTAGCTCAGTCTAATTATTGATTAAGATTGATTCAACCATACAATCTATTTGATGAGAAAAATCAAAGCTTTTTACAGATTCGCGAATAGCAACCGCACTTTCTTCTGTTTTGGGATGGGAAAGAGCTATGTGTAGAGCTTGGGTAAAGGAAGATATGTCTTCTAAAGACTCAATTACCGTTCCAGTAATAGGGGATAAAATTTCTGAGCCGCCATTACGCGCAGAGGATACTACAAATAAACCCATAGCAAGAGCTTCAATCGTAACATTGGCAAAAGGATCATAAAAAGAAGGAATGACTAAAGAATCAGCATATTGATAGAATTGATAGGTATCATTTCTAGGTCCAAAGAAGGTAACCTTAGATTCTAGGTTTAGTGCCGATACTTGTTGTTCGAAGTCTGCTAAATGATATTCTTTTCCAATCACGCTTAAGTGAAAGCTCTGATTGCTTATCAGAGAAAGAGCTTGTAATAGCTTAGATAAACCTTTACGGCGATAATTATTTCCAATGAATAAGAAGTGGTAGCAAGAAGAGGGAAGTTTTAAGCTTTGAAGGATGGCTTGTTTTTTTTGATGCCAACTTTGAAAATAAGGCTCTAGGACAGTCCATTCTACTCCATTATGTACAACTTGTATTTTTTCTGGAGCAATATCATAGTAGGAAAGTACTTCTTGTTTTACAAGGTATGAATTAGTAAATAAAGTTTGTAACTCTGGGTGCTCAAAAGATTTTTTTTCCAACTGCAAAGTCATTTGATGTAGAGGATTAAAAAAAAAACTAAGTTTTTTATATACGCCCTCTTCTTGTGCTCGGTAGTTTAAATAGGCCGCATGTACTCCATTTCCTGCGCGAATATGGGTTTGGAATTGATTGCGATCTAGTCCCAAAATAATCGGTGTAGGGTGTTTTTTTATGTATTGAGCGCAACAACGATTAAATTGCAGCAGATTTAAAACACTTAATCGATAGTCAATGGGAAAAGAAACAATATGGAGATAATCTGATTCAAAGAGAGGATGAGCAGTTCCTGTTGTCAATAAAGTTACAGGAAACTTTTTTTGGCAAAACCTTTGAGCTATTTGCCAAGTGTATTTTTCTAGTCCACCTGTTTGTGTAAGGCTACTTTTAAAAAGGGTAATTCGGTGTTTCATTTATTGCAATTTAGAAGGTGTGATCATGCTAACAGAAGAGTCAATTTCTTCGATAGTAATTACGTTTTTTTTTAAAGAAATAGATAAGTGTAGCTTTGTTTCATCTATTTTGAATAGCTGCAGGCGATTTACATAGCTGCGAAAGCGGTTTCTTAAGTACTCCTCTCTTAATATAGGAGCCAGCAGCAAAATATCTGGGTCAACTAGTTCTCCGTTAAAAGCTTGCACGTATTGGTCCTCTAGTTGTCTTGGATTAACCAGCTGTAAATTCCAAGAAAGGACTCCTTGCTTGGCCTGTGGTATAACGATAATTTCAATTTGTATCATTTTTTCTACAAGCTTTAAAAAGCGGGGCCCCACACCATTAACCAAAAGAGGGATCTGAATGACTCCTTGTCCATGAATTTTTTTCAACAAAGTAGATTCAGCTAATTGGATTGTGTCAGGATTCAACTTGTTTAAAGTTTCAATGGGAAAAAATAAAGATACAGGGATAGCGTGATTAAGAGGAGAAAAACGAGAGCGAATAAAATCAATTCTGAGTAACTTTGCTTTTGGATCATCGATAGAAATAGGAGCATCGCCTAAAGAAGGTACTCTGATCTGTTTCCAATAATTAGGGACAAAAAAACTGACCACCTCTTGTTCATCGTGGTCTAAAGCATCAAGCTGTGACTTTTTAATTTCATTGAGATTTAAAGTGAGTCTTAACTCTTTTTCTTTGAGTCTTTTTAAAGTGTCTTCAGGACCTTGTACTGTAAGAAGTAAGCGATAGGGCCAAATGTCTAAGAATTGATAGCCACGAGGTGCTTCCCCTATAGGTTTAGTAATGATGACAGGTATTTGTTCTGTTACTAAGTCAGTCATCCGCACAATAAAGCTAGGATATTGAACACGCTTAATCACTTTAGATAAATCAAGTTCAGGATTTAGCGAAGACAAGTTTTTTTTAGATACTATGCCCATGAATTCATCTGGTTTATCTGCTGCATCCAATATGACTTCCAAATCATAAGAACTTAGCTCCTCAATAATGGCTTTGTTCCCAGTGACTGTCAGATTAAGTTTTTTTACAAGATGACCATTTGTCTGTATTCCTTCCAATGTTTTTCCTGGAGGTAAATTAATGATACGAATGGGAACATTATTAATAGTGCGTGTACTAATCAATGTTTGGTTCACGATAAGCCAGATAATAATTGCTAAAATTAAGGCTACAATTTTTCTAGGCCAATTAGAGAATAATTTGGAAATTACGGCGTTCATTTCTGGAACCAATTTCTAAAGTTTAGTTTCGATTTAAAATTTGTGTTCATAGGAGCAGGAGGTGTGAAAATGCTGCGGATAATTCCTTTAAACCTATCAATTTTTACACCAGGTGTCATTACTCCATCACGAGCAATAGAAACTCTGCCGGCTTCTTCAGAGATAATGACAATTACAGCATCTGTCAGTTGGCTCGCTCCTAAGGCTGCTCTATGTCGTGTGCCCATGGATCTGGTCAGTTGCAAGCTATCTTCAGCAAGCGGCAGAATTACAGAAGCGGCAAGAATAGTTGTATTGCGAATAATAACCGCACCATCATGCAAGGGAGTTGTTGTATCGAAAATAGATTCTAGTAGCTCTGAAGAAAAGGTTGCATTGAGTTGTATTGCTTTGTTGGCAAAATCATCTAGAGAATCTTCGTTTTCTAATAGAATGAGAGCTCCGAGTCTTTTTTCTGCAAGACGATATACAGAAGTGCCCAAATGGTCTAAGAACTTATCAAATTCTGTTACCTCTTTATAACGACGTCCTTTTGGGCTAAGCTTAGATAACGCTACACGCATTTCTGGTTGAAAGATGATTAATAACCCCAATAATGCTGTGTTGCTTAATAATCCTATAATTCTATGTAGAATCGGGAAATTTAACCAAGAAGCAAAGGAAAAAGCGAATAAAATAGCTAACAATCCTAACGCCACATCCATAGAACGTGTATTCCAGAAAAAAGCAAGTAAATAGTTAATCACCAAAGTGATTACTAGAATTTCAAAGAGAGAAGTAAAACTGTGAAAAATCGCATTCATTTTTATATCTTAGGAGTTATTTGATATAGTTTGAACCCAGGCAAACTATATCAGAAAAGATGGCTAGAAAGAAGAATATTTTTTAATTTAAATGATCTTCGCTTTGAGTTTTTTTCACGATGTTGTTAGGATACAAGAAGTATAGCATTTTTTAACCTAGTAAGAGAGCTTATGGATGTCGTTATGCTGTCTCGAATTCAATTCGGACTAACAAGTGCATTTCACTACATTTACCCTCCTTTAAGTATTGGTATAGGATTAATGCTTGTGATTTTTGAAGGTTTTTATTTAAAAACAAGAAATATTCTTTATCAACAAATCGCAAAATTTTGGACAAAAATTTTTGCCTTAACCTTTGCTCTTGGTGTTGCAACAGGACTTGTGCAGTTATTTGGGTTTGGTACAAATTGGGCTAATTATTCCCGTTTTGTAGGAGATGTGTTTGGCAGTGCTTTGGGAGCAGAAGGAATTTTTGCCTTCTTTTTAGAGGCAGGTTTTTTGGGGGTCATGTTATTTGGCTGGGAAAGATGTAGTCCTAAATTTCATTATTTTGCCACCATTTGCGTAGCTTGCGGAGCGCATTTCAGCGCTATTTGGATTGTTGTAGCCAATTCTTGGATGCAAACACCCGCTGGACATATCATCTCAGGTGAAGGTAGGCAAGCGCGCGCTATCATTCATAATTTTTGGGAAATGGTCTTTAATCCTTCGAGCATAGATCGCTTAATTCATGTCATTTTAGGTTGCTGGTTAGCAGGGATCTTCTGCATTTTGAGTGTGAGTAGTTATTACTATTTAAAGAGACGCCATACTTTATTTACAAAAGCCACTTTGCGTATATCTTTAATCACAGCAGCCGTTGTTCTTATCCTGCAGCTCATTTCAGCAGATAGCACAGCAAGAGGAGTTGCAAAGAACCAACCTTCCAAACTAGCAGCTATGGAAGGAATCTATGTAACAGAGCCTAGGACCCCAATTGCTCTACTGGGTTGGACCGATGATGCAGCAAAGAAGGTCAGAGGAATTAAGATACCAGGCCTTTTGAGCTTTTTGGTGTCTCATGATTTTAATACACCAGTTACTGGGTTTGATCAAATGCCAGAAGACGAAAGACCTCCTATTCAAGTGGTTTTTCAATCTTACCATATGATGATTGCTATGTGGTCTTTAATGGCTTTGCTTACCATTTTAGCCTGTATTCAATACAGACGTAAAAAGCTCATGCATTCTACATGGATTTTACGCGGCTTAGTGGCGTCTGTCCTATTTCCTCAGATTGCCAACTTTAGCGGTTGGATGACAGCTGAGGTGGGGAGACAGCCATGGATTGTCTATGGAATTCTTAAAACGGTAGATGGTGTTTCAAGCAATATTCACAGCGAGCAGGTCTTTTTTTCGATTATGATGTTTCTAGTGATTTATGCCTTACTGCTTGCTCTATTTATTTATCTACTCAATTACAAAATCCAACACGGCCCAGAAGATGCTTTGCAAACACAGCAAGACCTAGTGTATCGTGATCCTTTTGAAAAAGAGGTTTAAAGAATGGATTTTACCCTTAGCTTTATTTGGTATCTTGTAATAGGTATAGCAATCATTTTTTATGTTGCTTTGGACGGTTTTGATTTAGGAACTGGAATGCTGCATTTATTTACAAAAACAGATCGAGATAGACGTATTTTTTTAAATGCCATAGGACCTGTTTGGGATGGGAATGAGGTCTGGCTTGTCATTGTCGCAGGTGGCTTGCTTGCAGGATTTCCTCCTGTGTATGCTACCTTGCTATCAGGCTTTTACAATCTCATTATGATTTTCCTTTGTGGGCTTATTTTCCGTGCAGTGGCTATTGAATTTCGCAGTAAGCAAACTTCTTTAGTATGGCGTAAGATTTGGGATATAACCTTTTCAGTTGCTAGTTTTACTATTGGATTTATTTTAGGCCTTGGATTGGGCAATTTAATCCAAGGGGTTCCTCTAGATCAAGAAGGTAACTTCATAGGGAGTTTTAGCCTATTTTTCCGTCCTTATCCTATTTTGATAGGATTATTTACCACCACATTGTTCATTATGCACGGCTCCATCTATTTAACCATGAAAACAGAAGGAATGTTGCATGAGCGATTACGCATTTGGGTCAAACGCTGTATCCTCTTATTTGTCATTACCTATTTTATCACAACGCTTTCTACTTGGATGTTTATGCCTCACATGGCAGAGCGCATTAAAGAGTATAGATGGCTTTCGCTTGTTCCAATAGCTGCTTTATTAGCTATTCTAAATGTGCCCAGGCTATTTGCCTTAAAAAAAGACTTCCAGGCTTTTCTTTTTTCCTGCTTAGGAATTATCCTCATGCTTGTTGTTTTTGGGATAGGGACATTCCCCAACCTCGTACGCTCTTTAATACAGCCAGATCTTTTAAGTCTGAATTTCTTAAATGCTTCTGGTTCAGAGTTAAATCTTACCGTGTTATTGATTATTGTAGCTATTGGGCTTCCCTTTGTCTTTTGTTATAGTGCGATGATTTATCGCATTTTTCAAGGGAAGGTTAAAATTGAATCTTCCAGCTATTAAATAGCTTTACTTAAATCTGGTAAAGAAAAGATTCTTTCAAATTCAGCTAAAGCTTCTGAGGCGCTCATTCGCTTTTCCCAGGAGGTTTCTAGCATTTGGCTTATCAGAGAGGGCAGTTTTTTAGATTTCTCTTTCTTAAAAGGACCTAATAGGTTGTCTAGCACAATACCCATAGCATAAACATCTCTGCGTAGCAGAATTGTTTTTAGATCTGTTTGCAATGGATTATTTTCACTATTTGTTTTTTTAGAATGATGTAACTGTCTACGCAAAGAACGATAAGCTGTATAATCTTCCTCTAATTGATAAAAGAGAGTACCGGCGTTTGGCCATTTAACTTTTTTGGATAGATCAATAGCTCCTCCAAAATCTGCAATCACGCATTCTAGAGAACCATCGTTCTTTTTCTGAAATAGACAGTTTGTTTCTTTAATATCTCCGTGACTAATTTGCTGTTTTTCCAATTCTTGCAATCCTTTAAGAAGCTGTCTAGCAGACGCTATTTTTTCATCTGGTTTTAATTCTTGTATGATTTTATCGAGATTGGAATCGTATTTTGGCGCTATGTATCCATAGTAATTTGTGTTTTTTAATCTAAAGTCAAATAAGGAATAGGGTTTTTGTTGAACTCCAACCGGATTGTTATTATGAAAAATCTTACTTAAGATGACATCTTCATTTTTGATATCTTCACGAGGATCAAAGTTGGTCATAGCATCAAAATCATGGACCATTTTAGCCACAGATAATCTGCCCATAGATAATTCTTGGGCAATCAATACCTTTCCAGAGGAGCCTTCGCCCAAAACTTTCTTTGTAAATAGTATCAATAATGGCCATTCTTTATCTTCTTTCTTCCTTAAAAAGAGTATATTTCCATCTTTTAGTGAATGACTAGCTTCTTGTTCTTTTTTAGAAGGGAATTTAGAAAATGCTGTTAGTCCAAGTAGCTTACGAAAATATGCTTTTGATATAGGTTCTCCATTAGTGGTTTTTAATGCCCCACCATCTTCTGTATATTTTGTTTTGATGATCTCTTGAAGAACCGTATCTATTTTCTTTTCAATTTCATGAATTGTTTCGAGTTGATTTTTAAGTTCTGAATGAAAATTTCTCGAACTGATTTTATCAACCTCAATGCCTAATCGGTTTAAAAGGCTATTCCTATTGACATAGATTGTTTTTCCTTTATATGTAGTTTTAATGAATTTAAAACCCATCATGGATATTGTGGATAAGATAAAAGACTTACACCACTCAAGAAAACCCTTGCCAATAACTTCTATGTATACATTTGCTGCTGCTTGAGTAGAGTCATTTGATGGTAATTCGAATTTCAAGCGGTTCTTTTTTAAACCAGCAGGCAATTCTATCATCTTTCCTGGTGCTTTACTGTATGTTTCTGAAGCTGTTGTTTTTTCAATAATGAGAGCATTTATATATGGCATTAAAAACCTATTTTTAATAATAAATATATTATATTAATAGTTTAATGTTTATTAAATATTGAGTGCTATTAAAAATAGCAAAGGAAATTAGATAATTAAAATAGTGCTTTTCTCCTTGAGAATGCTTCTTTATAGCACAGCTGTTTTTGCAAAATAAAAGAAAGTGGGACCATAAATAGGTAGTTACTTAACGTAAGTTCATTGGAAAGCCTACAATCGCTTTATAGCACAATAGAAGATGCAGAACACCATTCATAGCCCGATGTGGGTGCTGTTCACTTGCAAGAGAATATACCTTTGCAATGGTATCTTTAGAGCAACCTGTCTCCCAGGGAAAAAGCCCTAGACCCATTTTTGCTTGGCGTATGGCTTCTACCCAATACATGGAAGCCAAATCTAACCAATGATAGGGGAAGAGAAGAGCTTCTTGTAATTCAGGATCAATAAGACAAGAGAAAAAAGCGCGATCAAAAGAAGGATTTTGACAAATAAAAACCGCTTTGCCTCGAGTGATTTGGTTTTTAGCAAAACAATCTTGTATTTGTTGAGCTACCAATTGAGAGGGTAGCCCTTGATGCACCATTTGCCAATTGAGCCCATTCACTTCTAAACTTTTGAGATCGCTTTTCTGCCAATCTTCTGGGCTAATAGCAATTACTGATTCAAAAAAATCCTTGCAACCACCTGTTGTCAGATCTATTATTTGAAAAGCCATCTCTATGATTTTATGTTTTTGCGGGTTTAAACCATTGGTTTCTGTATCTAAAAAAATTCCTAACAAATCAATCCTTTATTTAAAATAAATAAGAACAGTTTAAGGTTAACAAGAAAAGTAGACAGATTCAATAAGTATTTTCCTTGTTAACATAATATTTTATTGATATATCCCGATTAGCTTAAAGGAAGGGAATTGAGATAGTAAATCTTATAGTTAAAAGAATGGTAGCAAACTAAGTAATCTGCTACTATAGATGATCTATATTTTACTTTAAGGTCGATCATCTATGAGTTTTCCGCGTAAGTTTCGAGAGGTTGTGTTTCAACTCCTTTATAGTGCTGATTTTAGCCAATGTCCACTAGAAGATATAATGGCTATGGTTATGGAAAAAGCTGCTGTTACAAAAAAAGTGGTTCGTGAAGCATATGCCATGCAGCAGTTAATTACAGCTCGAGAAGAGGAGATCGACGCAGTGATAAAGGAGCATGCGCAGAATTATCAGATAAATCGTATACCTAAAGTTGAATATAACGTTTTACGTTTAGGCATTTACGAGCTGCTTTATTGCCCAGATTTACCTTTTAAAATAGCTATTTCTGAAGCCATTCGCTTATCTCGTAAGTTTGCGACAAAAGAGTCAGCTAATTTTATCAACGCTGTTCTAGATAGCGTTTATCGATCTATAAAACCATGCTAGTATTTCAATCCGGAAAATTATTAAAGAATTATACCACAATCCAAATAGGCGGTCCAGCACATGAGTTTATTGCAGTAGATTCTATAGAGAGAATGCAAGAGGTTTTGCGTTATTGTTTTACATGTAACCAAGATTTTTTTATTTTAGGCAAAGGCTCAAACTGTCTATTTCACGATGATGGATTTAAAGGACTTGTTATTTTAAATAAAATTGGCTTTTGCTCAGTTGAACAAGAAGTTGTGTCTGTTGGTGCAGGTTATAGTTTTTCTTATTTAGGAATGCAAACAGCAAAAAAGGGTTTATCTGGTTTAGAGTTTGCTTCAGGAATTCCAGGTTCTGTTGGAGGAGCTATCTATATGAATGCAGGCGCTTCTTCTTCTGAAACAGCGGATTGCCTGCAAGAGGTCACATTTATTGGACAAAACGCTGAGATAGAGGTTTTATCTCGCGATCAGATAGACTTCTCCTACCGGTTTTCTTCTTTTCAAGGTCGGAAGGGTGCGATTGTAGCAGCGAAGTTTAAGCTAACTAAAACAGAAGATGCAAAGAAAAAACAGCTTGATTTTATAGGTTATCGAATCAGAACACAACCTTATAAAGATTTGTCAGCGGGATGTATATTCCGTAATCCTCATAAGTTATCAGCGGGAGCTCTCATTGAAAAATGCGGTCTTAAAGGTGCTTGTGTAGGGGATGCCGAGGTTTCTTTAATGCATGCAAACTTTATCATTAATAAAAAAAAAGCAACCGCTAGTCAAGTCTGCGCATTAATAGGCCTTATTCAGCAGACAGTAAAAGAAAAAGAGGGGGTTGATCTAAAGATGGAAATTCTTTGTATCCCATATTGCTTAAATGTTTCGCGCTGATTTACATTGTCATACAAAATGTAGCGATGGGACAAGGAGTCCTGAAGAATTGCTATATCAGGCAAAGAGCATTGGTCTACAAGGATTGTCAATTACAGATCACGATACGACCGCTGCCTATGCAGCGGCCATTCCTATTGCTAAAGAACTGGGGATTTTTTTAGGCACCGGAGTAGAATTTTCCTGCACCTTCGAAGGTCAAAGCGTTCACATATTAGCTTATGATTTTGTTTTATCTAATCCCAATATTGAGATTCTCTGCAAAAAACAACGGCTTAATCGAGCCCAGAGAAACCAAGTTATTTTAGAGAAATTGCAGTCTAAGGGGATTTTCATAGAGCAAGAAGAGCTAGATGGCTTAAGCGTGGTTCTTGGACGTCCTCATATAGCCCAATTAATGATAAAAAAAGGTTATGTAAATTCTATACAAGAGGCCTTTACTCTTTATCTAGGGGATAATAAACCTTGTTTTTATCAAGGAGAGCTACTCCAGATAGAAGAAACAATGGATGTAATCCATCAAGCTTCTGCTAAAGTTTTTCTCGCTCATCCTCATCTTATGTCACGATCTATTTCTGTAAAAAATCTATTCAAATTACCCTTTGATGGAATAGAATGCTATTATGCAAAAATTTCCTCTGCCCAAGAAAAAAGATGGATAAAACTAGCTAAATCCAAAGGTTTATTAATAAGTGGGGGGTCTGATTATCATGGAAGTATAAAAAGCTATTTACCTTTAGGTTGTTCATGGGTAAATAGTGATACTTTTTTTTCGATTTTTCAAAATCTATTATGAAAAATATGTCCAATTATAGAAAAATACTCAAACAGCTTTTAGAAATACCCCTAGCAGAAGAAAAAATCTGCTCTCTAGAAAATATGCAATCTTTGCATAAAGCACTTTCTTGCTCTACAAGCACATATCCTACTGTTCATGTTGCAGGAACCAATGGGAAAGGTTCTGTGTCTATGAAAATAGCTAAAGCTTTAGAGTATTCTGGATATCGTGTTGGATTATACACTTCGCCTCATATTCGTTCACCTCGTGAAAGGATTTGCATTAATTCCGAAATCATGTCTGAAGAAGAAATGATCTGTGGTGTGGAAAAGCTTTCTCAAGTGTGTCAAAAGCTAGGATTGCATCTCTCTTCTTTTGAACTGATGACCTTCTTGGCTTTTGAATTTTTTTGCGAAAAACATGTAGATATAGCGATCATTGAAACGGGGTTAGGTGGTAGATTGGATACTACCAATGTAGTATATCCTATTCTTACGATTATTACCTCCATTAGCAAAGAACACATGCAATTCTTAGGCCGAAATTTAGAGAAGATAGCTTTTGAAAAGGCAGGTATTTTAAAACCTGGAGTTCCTGTTGTTTTGGGACCTAGAGCTCGTTTTCAATCTATTTATAATCATGCGTATTCTTTGCATTGCCCTGTGTATTATGTGAGTAAAGTTTTTCACTTTTTTGATGAAGAAAACAGGGAAATAGCTAAGAATGCCTTAGAGCTACTTAAAACCGATTTTGTGTTAACTCAAAAATCTATAGATCAAGCGCTTATTTTACGGCCTAGTTGTCGCTTTGAAGTATGTGGGGATGTAATTTTTGATGTAGCTCATAATCCAGAAGCTGTGTTTTATCTTTTGCAAGCACTGCATTACTTTTTTCCTCAAAGGCGCCTGCGTTTTGTAGTAGGATTCTCAAAAGACAAAGACTATGAAAGTTGTTTAGAATTAATAGCTCCTGTTGCAACACATGTTCATTTAGTCCAAGGAAGTGGTAGATTAACATCTGTAGAAGAGCTCTCTTTCGTATTAAAAGATGTGCCTTCCTCCTTTTATACTTGCCATCAGAATATAGAAGAAGGAGTGAAGGCAGCTTTTAGCTTTGCCTCTCAAACAAATGAGTTAACAGTTGTCTGTGGCAGTTTTTATATCATGCAAGAGGCTAAAAGCGTTGCTTATCCTGCAAAGGCTTTTGATTTAAACATGCAAGGAGCCCCTATTACTTTTTCTTGATCTAAGATTTCAAATAACTCAAGGAATATCTCATCCACTTCCTCTTTAGTGGGAAATCCTTCGTGTGTACCAACCAGCTCCCGAGCGGTCCCTATTAAGCATTGGATGCTCTCAAAAGTTTTTTCAAAAATTTTTGTATTTAAGAATTCCATATTTCTGCGCACGCGTTTTTTGTATTCCTCGGGCAAAAGGTTAAAACGATGTTTTGCCTGGCCGTTTTGATCATTATATAACAGAGCAGCAATTTCAAATAATTCTTCTGTATATTCGATATAAAACCCTAAATAGAGAAAAGTCTGTTGCTTGGAAAACCAATTCAAATGAGGGGATCTTTTATCTTTTTTGAGATTTTTTTCTGCTTGTTTAAGAATAACTTTAGCTTCTGCAACTATTTGCCTGTCAGCAACAGCGGGACGGTGATGATATTCAAAATCATGAATCTGTTGTTTTAAAATACGGATTGCTTTACGAGTAACTTGTTCTTTTAATTCTTCAGATCTATGTCTGATTAAACTAATTTCTTGTTCTACTAAGCGGTCCTCAAGCTGCCTATATAGACTGATAAGAATTTCTTTAGAATGCTTAGCAAATGAAAGATCTATTTGATATAAATTTTGAATTTCCTTTTCTATAGCAGCTAATTGCTTAGAAAAATATTCGTATGCTTTAGGAGAAATAAAGCAACGTCCAATCTCTTCAGAAAGAGATTGTAGCTTAAAATGTAAGCTTAAATAAGTAATTTTTTGTGTCATATTAATTAATTGTTTTATTTATTAATCTTAATTAAGTATAATTAACCGCACACTTAATTCTATTTCTAATTTATTTAGAAATCAATACCAATAAATATCTTTATTGCTTGTTGTTAATTTTTTTTATTTTGTGGTTTTTTCTTCTTTCTCTATAAATTGCTTTAATAAAATTGATATATTATTTTTTTTAAAGTGTAAACTTTTTTTTTATCACTTCTTGCTTTTTGTTTTAGGTAAAGAATAGACAAAAGAGATGCAAGAAATGATTTAATAACTATTTTTTTTTTGAATCAATAATAAAGAAGCAGATGCGTGCTTGTTTAGCCAGGTATGATGGCAAATAATATATTGAGCAGAGGGTAATTCTTGTGCTTTCTGTACTAAGAAGATTTGTTCTTTAGCTCCTTCTACATGACCTGGGTAGCAGCAAATAGTAATTAGACCGCCGGGCATAATCAGCTCAAGAGCAGATGTAAGACTTTTTAGTGTATCTTCTGTAATGGTAGTAATTTTTTTGTTGCTGCCTGGAAGATATCCTAAATTGTATATAATTAAGCGTATAGGGTATTTATAGGCAAGAGCGGGAAAATGCATATGGGATGTGCAAAATAAATGAATTTTTTTACACTGATCTTCTGGTAAATATTTTTTTAATAAAGTAGAGGTATTCTCAATAGCGATTTGTTGTTTGTCTAGACCAATAATCCCTCCCAAAGAAAACTTCCCTAGTTGCAAAGTGTCTTTGCCATTTCCACAAGTTGCATCAATAGCCCAATCTCCTGGTTGTAAGACTATTTTCCAATAGAAACGTGCCAATTCTAGGTGAGAGTGTAAGGGTAAAAAATCCATAAAAATCTTTTGGGATAAGTAGATGCTTTTGAGTGTAAATGTAAAAAGAAATTCGATCAATTGATCTTTTAAGGGAAATAAATTGCTTTAAAGAAGTTGATTAGAAATCCATCATTTCGGTATCATGCTTGGGAATCTAAACTATATTAATGGGATATTAGCTCAGTTGGTTAGAGCGCCACGTTGACATCGTGGAGGTCGGCTGTTCGAGTCAGCTATATCCCAAGCTTTCTATGTCTAAAAATAACGATATAACTGAAAATCAAATCAATTCTTTGCTTTTAGCAGCAGCAGTTGTAGAACTGTTTCCAAAAGCCCTTTTAGTAGAGGGTCAGGGGACGGAGGCTTGTTTTTTTTATGATATCGTCTTCCCTTTTGATTTTGAGTCTCATCTCTTAGGGGTTATTGAAGATAGAATGAGGATGATTCATAAAGAGGATAGGATTTTACGGTCTCTTGAGATGACACCTAGTAATGCTGCTTTGTGGATGGAGCATCAAAAGCAATATCTCATCGCTAAAAAATTAAAAAAAGCTTCCTGTTCTTTAGTAACTATGGGACAAATAGGAGAGTTTGCCACATGGGTTCCTCATCTTCATCTTCATACAAGTAAATCCTCATTCACGGCAAAATTACAAGAATCTTTTGCAATTTGTTCTTCAATTCCAGGTCTTATTCGGATTATTGGTATAGCAAATAGTTTTTGCAAACAGAAGCGTTTATTTTGGCAAGAACACAATCATCTTCAACTGATTTGCGATATGCAGCTTTTTATGCCTTTGGAAAACCAGAAAGGGTGGGTTTGGTTGCCTAAAGCAGAATGTATAAAAGAGTTTTTGATAAACTATTGGAAAGAAGAATCTTTCAAGGAAAATGTGGAGTTCATTACTTCCCCTTATTTGCCAGCATCTACAAATAGCTTTAGCTCTGTATCCACATATCACAAACAGGTATTTCAAAATTCTCAAAAAAAAATGCATAAGTTAGCAGAGCTTGCATGGATCGTAAACTCAAACTCTAACGGTATACAGCAAGGGCTTTTTCAGCCTTTTTGTTATTTGTGTGATTCCACTCACTTATTTTGCTTAAAAGAGAACTTATTAAAAGAGTGTATTTCTTCCTTGCAATTCATTTTAAAAATCCCTAAAATCTTGGGTTTTGAATTCGAGATTATTTTACGCAGTTCTCATAGTAAAATTAGAAAAAAAAGTGAGATGCGTTTATCTATCATGCAAATGGCTTTAAAAGAATTGCAGTTAGATTATCGCATAGAGAAAAAGGGCCATTCTGATTTTATAGAATGTGTAGAAATACATATTGCAGACAGCTTAAAGAGATGGTGGAGCGGGCCTTTTTTAAGCATTTTAAAGAAGAGCGGTCAAGAAACAATTCTTTTACGCTCTATGTTTGGTAATTTAGAACGAATGATGGGGTTGCTTGTTGAACAAACAGGCGGCAAATTGCCGTTTTGGTTAACCAATGAAAATATGCGTATTATTGTGGTTAATTCTCAAAGCAGGATTTATGCCGAGGCTGTTTGTTCTCAATTGAATCAAAAAGGCATTAAAGCATTAATGGATTATCAATATAGCGTTTCTTTAGCACAGCGTTTCTATGAGGCAATTAAAGCGCGTATTTCTTATATTGTGCTTATTGGCGAAAAGGAGCGGTTGACAAATACGCTTACTTTGCATGAGTCAGGCTTAAATCAAGAACAGGGCATAACGTTAGATGCTTTGTTTACACGGGTACAAATGGCAACTGGGGGTAAGAACTCTGAATCTGAGAATCAATAGAGAAATTCGTGCTTTAAAAGTGCGTGTAATTGATAAAGAAGGAAATCAATTAGGGATTTTGTCACTAGCCGAGGCTTTGACAAAAGCAGAGCAAATGGGACTGGATTTGGTAGAAATCGCTCCAAATGCGGCTCCTCCTGTTTGTAAAATTATCGATTATGGTAAATATCGTTATCAACTAACAAAAAAAGAGAAAGAACAAAAAAAGTCGCAGCATCAGGTTAAGGTAAAGGAAATCAAACTTAAGCCAAATACAGATAATCACGATATCATGGTGAAGTTAAAACATGCACGTGAGTTCATCTCTAAGGGAAATAAAGTTCGAATCACTTGTACATTGCGCGGTAGAGAAATTGCTCGTCCTGAGTATGCTCAAAAGGCAGTTCTGAGAATGTGTGGAGATCTTTCTGATATAGCTACCCCTGAAGCTCTGCCTAAAATGCTTGGGCGTAGTTTATCAGTCGTATTAGCGCCAGGGGCTGCAAAAAAAAAGCAGTAAAATAGTTTAAGAATAAAGAGGTAAGCTGTGCCAAAAATGAAAACGAAAAAAGCAGTAAGCGCCAGATTTAAGGTAACCGGCACTGGAAAATTAGTTCGCCGGCGTCCTGGGTGTCGTCATATACTGACAAAGAAATCTTCCAAACGCAAATGTAAATTGCATCGACCGGCATTAGTAGACCAAGGTCAGGTGAAAATGTACGCTCGTTTAATGGGAGTAGGGTGAGTTACCCTCTTTAGAATTTAAAAAAATAATGGAGAATCTATATGGTTAGAGTCACAAATTCTGTGGCTTCCAAGCGTTCCCGCAAGAGATTATTCAAACGTGCTAAGGGATTTGTTGGAGATCGCAAAAATCACCTTCGTTTGACAAAAGATGCGGTATTGTCAGCAGAAGCTTTTAATTATCGTCATCGTAAGCTGAGGAAAAGAGAGTTCCGTAGTTTATGGATCACTCGTATTAGTGCAGGAGCAAAAATAAACGGGATTTCTTATAGCAAGCTCGTTCATGGTATGTCATTGGCTAATTGTCAGATTAACCGCAAAAGACTTGCTGAAATGGCGGAAAGCGATCCTAAAGGATTTGCTGCTATTGCAAATGCTGCTAAGCTTGCATTTTGTTAGGTTTTTATTTTTTCTTAAAAGCGCTTGTTTACAAACAAGCGCATATTTAGAAGGGTTTTTTTGTGCGCGATGCAATTTCTTCTATTCAAAAGCAATTTCAATCCGATTTATCACAAATTAAAAGTAGTAAAGATGTTGAATTGTTAAAGATAAAGTACCTTGGAAAAAAGGGCTTAATTCAACACATAATGCAACAATTAAAGGAAGTTTCTAAAGATCTTCGACCCCAAATAGGAAAAGAGATTAATGATCTTAAAGAAGAAATCTTAAAACTTTGTCAAAATGGCCTTGAAAGCTTTCTCAATGTAGAGCAAACCAAACGCTTATCTGAAGAAAAAATAGATGTGACAATCCCTGGAAGAAGGGGATTCGTAGGTAGGCGGCATCCACTGCAAATCACTTTAGATAAGGTTATAGATTTATTCTGTAACATGGGATTTTCTGTGCAGTATGGTCCTGATATAGATAGCGATTACTATAATTATGAAGGACTAAACTTTCCTCCAGATCATCCAGCCCGAGATATGCAGGATACTTTCTACATTACAAAAGATGTATTGCTGCGCTCACACACTTCTAATACACAGCTACGTGTCATGCAAGAAAATACGCCACCTATTCGAATTATTGCTCCAGGAACCGTTTATCGCAATGAAACAATTAGTAGTAGGTCACATGTATTTTTTCATCAAGTGGAAGGTTTGTATATCGATCGCAAAGCTACGCTTGCAGACCTGCTAGCAACGATGGATGAATTTTGGAAAAAACTCTTTGGTTCATCTGTCCAAACACGCTTTCGCCCTAGTTACTTTCCTTTTGTAGAACCAGGGCTTGAAGTAGACATTGCTTGTACTTCTTGCAAAGCGCAAGGGTGTAGGTTATGTAAATATACCGGTTGGCTAGAAGTTGCAGGGGCTGGTATGGTGCATCCACAGGTTCTTAAGAATGCTAATATTGATCCAGAAGAGTATTCCGGATATGCCTGGGGAATGGGTATTGAAAGAGTGGCTATGCTTCTTTATGGGGTTAAGGATATTCGCTTGTTTACTGAAAATAATTTGCGGTTTTTACATCAGTTTGCTTGAAAATTAAAACCTATTCGTTATAATATCCTCCTCCTAAGGAGGAGTGGCAGAGTGGCCTATCGCGACTGTCTTGAAAACAGTAGTCGGGCAACCGACCGTGGGTTCGAATCCTACCTCCTCCGGTTTTTAACAAGCGCTAATGATCTATTAGCGCTTTTTACTATAAAAACAATTAAATGTTTTTTGTAAGATCTATAAGTGTTTTTTTCATGATACTTGTTCTGTATAAAATTTTATTTATAATGTATTGAGTTAATTTTTAAAATTATATCTTTTGTTTATTTTTATTTACTATTAGCTTATATTTTATAATTGATTTTAACTAAAGAGGTTTTATGACTACATTTTCTGGTGTTTTTTTTAATAATAATAAACCAAATATATCTGGTTTTATAAAGCCACCTAGTGTTCCTCAAGGCTCACGCCTATTCGAAAATGCTATAGGATTGTATAATAGACGCGGTTTAACATCGGTTGCACAACTGCTTAAGCGTGCAGAAAAAACAACTCTACTAGGAAGTAGATTTTCTTGTATGCACCCTAACTTGTTTGCAAGTTCGGTGGCTCTTCTCCCTAAAGCAAATCATTTTGGTTATATAAAAGAAAATAAAAAAACAGAAACTTTAGTTGATAAAGTTGTTAAACTTAACTTACCTGTAATTTCCCCTAATGAGGCTTCTTTAATGAGATCTGTTATAGAAGAAACACAAAATAATGAAGAAACAGAAACTTCTCTTCTATGGAATTTAATTAATAGAATTACTACAGGAGTTGATTTACAAACCACATTATTACCAGTTCCTCCTCCTACATCTGCTAATATCACACCTAGCAACACTTTACCTTTAGATGAACCTGTACAATCTTCTAGAGGAGAAAAACTTATCCGCTGGATCTTCACCTCTCATGATACCTATGGATTAGCTATAACTGTGTTGCATAATTTTTTTGATATTTGTTGTCAAAAGTCAGAAGAGAAGAATTTTATGAATGCTTCATTAGTCCCAAGAATTAGATATGCTGGATTCGCCTTTTCTGCAACTGCAGGCGTTGTTTATCATGTAGCAATAGGTGTTTTATTTACTCCATTAATGGCAGCGACTTTGGGGCGAAAAAAAGAAGTGAATGAGATCTGGTATGGTTATTGGGCAGGGGCTAGCATATCGGCAATCGGTGTATTTGCTGGAATGTTCGGTGTGATATCAGGTAACTATCTAATTCATAAGACTATGGAAAGAAGTGTTCCTCAATTTAAAAGATTATTAATTCGTTATTTATATCGTGTACAAATTTTTTGTACACGATTAAATGGGATAAATTTTCTTCAATTAAGACAAGAGGTCAAAAGAGTCAAGACTACTGCTGAAATGATCTCTGTAACGCAAAAGTTAGTTGGCGTAGCAAGGGATTTATTGCCTTCAATGGTTTGACAAAACCGCTTTAATACAATAAAATAGAATACTTTCTAAGTATAAGATAATGTAACTTATGTCTAGTCTTACAGTTCCTTTGTCTGCTTTAAGTCCTGTATGGCAATACACTTTTGGAGCTATAAAGTATAAAGTCAATGCTTTAGAAGAAGCAGCAAGCCTGAAAATACATCCATCCGTTGCTGATAAAAATAATAATTCTATAAAAGATAGTTTTTTATCTAATCGAAGGATTGTCCAAATGGATTCAATGATTGAATGTGTGGAATCCTTAGTGAAATCTTTTTTTGGTTTTAGCTATAATGGGGCAGTTGCACTACTAGCAGGAATACCAGCTCTTATTAGATGGAACTCTCAGCCCATTTTTCCAAATGTAAAAATGTTTTGGAAAAAACGTGTTTGTATAGCAGGCCTTTCTTTTATGAATAGCATTTCTGGGTTAGTGGTATTAGTAAAATTTACAGGCCTTTTGCATGCGATAAGCTCGGTTATTTGCTATTGCAAACCAACATTGCGTCCGACCTTTGATCCAATAAGTAAAATGCCAGATGAAGATTTTCAATGGGCAACAGCTATGGTGTTATCAGGGTTAGTAGCATGTAATATAGATCAAAAAAGTATTATAGATGAAATTAATGGGTTACTAACTCTGATTCTCTGCCATTTAAAGCCAAAAATTGTAGAAAAAACATCTCAGATCAATAGGTTAATTTCTTCAAAGCCAACCAACCCAGAAGATTTTGGCATAAATTATGATAAAAAATGTAGCGATATCCTGAACCGATTAAATAAGGCAGAGGATTTACATGGGTTAAAGACTATAGTCTTTAACCTAGCTAAAGATGGATTAATCAATGCAGCGGACGTTTGTGATAGTAAAACTACATCAGTCGCTAAGCAAGCTTCATTAATAGTAAAACATGCTGCGCAAGGTGTAAAAAATGTAGTAGAAGAAACATCTCCTGGTATTTCTGCATATTATCAAACAGGATTTTCTACGATGAAAGATTCTTTAAATGCCGCTAATGGTGCAGAAGATGTTAGACTGGCTGTAGGGGATTTTTGTACGGTTATCAGTCAAATTTTTTCTGGATTAGCAATGTCTGTTAAATATGAAAAAAATCGATGTATGACTGAAATACGCTCCTCTTTAGAGAAGTCTGGCCAAATACAAGAGGAAGAGTTTTTTGATGCTGAAGACAACCAACCTTGGGTACCAGAAACAATTGTATAAAAACTCGTTTGCAATTCAATAACTCTTAGCGAAAATTCTCTAAAATCCTGTAGATTATAGAATCAGAGAGCTTAAAGGAGAGTTCAAAATGGCAAAGCTATATTTTCGCTATGGTACTGTAGGAAGTGCAAAGACATTAAATCTATTAGCAGTAGCTCATAATTATAAGCAGCAGGAAAAAAGGGTTTTACTAATTAAGCCAAGGGTTGATGACCGATTTGGCCTAGAGCAGATTAAATCGCGAGCTGGTCTTGAAATGAAAGCGGATATTCTAGTGGATGAGAGCACAGCACTTTTAACGTGTAATTGGGAAGGTATTAGCTGTGTTCTAGTAGATGAGGCTCAATTTCTCTCTGCCCTGCATATTGAAGAGTTAAGGCAACTAACTGTTACACAAAATATTCCTGTGATTTGTTATGGATTAAGAACAGATTTTCGCGCGCGCTTGTTTGAAGGGTCTTCACGTCTAATGGAATTAGCAGATCGCATAGAAGAAGTAAAAGCAACCTGTCACTATTGTCATTCTAAATCCATTATGAATTTAAGGCATGTAAATGGACAAGCTTGCCTAGATGGTCCTAGTATTCAACTAGGAGCAGAAGAATCTTTTTATCCTAGTTGTTATGCTTGTTACATCGAGCAATTATCTCTTTCAAACGTTGTTATTTAGAATTTTAGCACGATAACTCTGCATAAGCTGGACCATGAAGTGCAGGTTGTGGATGGTGGCTAAAATCATACATGTAGCTTCTTTTGCCTTAAATAAATGGTGTAAATAAGCTAAAGTAAATCTACTACATGTAGAGCAAGAGCAGTTTTTTTCAGGAGGAGAAAATAGATGAGCATGAGAGCTTTTACCAATTTTTATATGTCCTTCTTGCGTTAATAGAATACCGTGACGTGCAGCTCTTGTGGGGTAAGAAGAGTCGAAAGTATCAATCCCCATGGGTATGCACATCTCAATAGAGGTCAAATCTCCAATCCCTAATAAATGATTGGGCTTTTCCAGTGGCAGATGTGACATAGTAGAGCGCAGGACTTCAAACATCTCTTGTTTGGTTCTACCCATACTTCCTCCAATAGAAAAGCCGTCAAAGGGAAGTTTTGTTAAGTAACGACAGCTTTTTTCTCTTAAAACAGCATCAATACCGCCGTGAATCACAGCGTACATCGCTTGGTTATTGGGGTTTTTTAAATGTGTATGTAAAGAGCGCTCTTCCCACCTGTGCGTACGCGCTAAGGAATCCTCTAAGGCTTTTTTCTCGATGTGATAAGGGGGAAGTTCATCGAGTGGAATAATAATATCGGCTCCTAAATCTTTTTGTGCTTCAATTGAGCTCTCTGGGGTGAGTAAGACTTTTTGCCCATCGCGATAGGAACGAAAAGTCACACCCTCTTCAGAAATTTTTAATACATGTCCTGCTTGTTTTTTGGTCCCTTTGCCTTTTAATTCATCGGCTATAGAGCCATAAGCTAAGCTAAACACTTGAAACCCACCTGAGTCTGTGATAATGGGTAAACTGCGATTGATAAAGCTATGTAACCCTCCAGCTTGTTTAACAATAGCAGTTCCTGGTTGAAGCAATAAATGATAGGTATTGCAAAACATTAACTGTAGACCTATCTCATGGACTGCTTGATTATCAAGAGCTTTCATAGTTCCATTTGTACCAACCCCTACGAAGCTAGGAGTATCAATGATTCCATGAGGAGTGTAAATTTTCCCTACTCTGGCTTTAGATTTAGTAGAGGTGTGAATAAGTTCAAAGCGAAATGTCATGAAAGTCTCTTGAGGTTTGAGGAATTAGCCATTTTACGCAAGCTGTCAGAGGGGCTAATAGGGCGATGATGACAATTTTTACAAAATAACTGACTAAAATAATATCGGTTAAACAGGTAACAAGAGAGAAGAGACCTAAAAAAGAAAATAAAATAGTATCAAGCAATTGTGTAATTGTTACGCAAATAGCATTGCGCATCCAAAAAGGAAAAGAAAGATTTTTTTTAAAAAAACCAAATAATTTTATATCTAATTGCTGAACAATCATAAAAGTGGCTAATGAAGCAAGTAGAAGTCTAGGTGTTGGTGTTAAGATTTGAAGGAAGGCAGAGTGTGTGGTATCAAATGTAGAGGGTAGGTAAAATAGATGTATTTGAGACATTACAGTAAAAAAAATCATAGCAAAGAAAGATACCCAAATAGTTTTTTTTGCTATTTCTAAACCAAAATATTCTCTTAATAAATTCAAAGAAAAAATGCTGCCAATAGCAAATACATCGCTGCATGTGATTTCAAAGCCAAACCAGGAAATTTGTTTAATGACAAATAGGTTAGCAAGAATTGCTTGGATAGCAGTCGATGCAATCACAGCTTCTTTGCCTAATTTTAAAGAAATTAGGACAAATAGCATTACAATACAAAGATGTGAAAAAAAAAGGATTTCGTTCATTAAAACTAAAAAAATTTAAAGAAAATAGAATAACATATTTTGGCAAATAAATAAAAGCTTTATGCTTATTAAAAATAGAAATACCGATATGCATTGCTAAATTTAGATTTTTTAGGTATACGTAACCCATTTTTTATTATCGGAGAACTATGAATTTCACACAGATTGTTAACTATTTTATTTCTTTACTGGTTGTCTGCAGCCCTTTTGCAGCTCTTCCTGCTTTGTTGAATCTGACCCAAGGAATGACATTAAAGGAGAAAAAAAATACAGGTCTAATTACCGCTATAGCAGTGGGAATAATTCTTATTTCCATGACTTGGATTGGAAGCTCTTTTTTAAGTTTTTTAGGAATTACTATACCTGCTTTTCAAATAACAGGCGGAATAGTGGTATTTTTATTAGCTTTTTCCATGCTGAATGCACAAGTTAGCCGTATGAAGCAAACTATAGAAGATCAAAAAGAAGCACAAAAAAAAGATTCAGTGGCTATTGTGCCTTTGGCTATTCCTATTACAGCAGGCCCTGGAGCCATTAGTACGGTAATTATAGCTAATGCCACTCATCCAGGAGTAACTAATCAAGTATATATGACGATCTGTGCAGCTTTAGTAGCCCTGGTCATAGGGATTACTTTGTATTTTGCTGGAAATATTGAGAAATTTTTAGGACAAACAGGAATTAATATTTTTAACCGAATTGCTGGGTTAATTTTAGCGGCAATGGCGATACAAATGCTGGCACAAGGAGCGGTGGGTCTTTTAACAATCCTTTGGTAAACGCTGGTTTAAATAAACTGCAAGAGAAGGATAATGTAAATTTAACCACTCCTGCAAAGGGGTGATGATTTTTTTGATTTCTTGGTGTATAACTTTAGGGTTTCTTTGACTTGAATCACGGCAAAGCCTTCCTAAATCGATCTGCATGGCTTGAGAACCTACTAATCCAAGGTTTTTATTGATTTTAGGATCTAAATCAAGAATGCCTTTTTTGCCTCTTTGTATAAAAAATTCAATTAAATTATCAATGACTACCTGAGCCCCTTTTTCTCCTTCTGTTTGGATAATCTGAGAAAGGCCCGGGTAAATAAGAGAGGCTTTTTTTTGTACAATGCATACAACTTGATCCAGAAAAACTTGGCGAGCCATTCCTATTTTATCGACTACTGTGATGTAGCGATTTAGAGGGTAATTTTTTTGCAACCTAGCAAAGATCAGGCCACTTTCCTTAGAGAGATCCTCGCAAGCGATTTGATAACTTTTACATTCTTGTTCAATCCGCTTTCTTAAGCGTAATAGTTTTTTAAAGTACTGCTTTTGGAAACAAGGAAATATAGAAAGCAGCTTTAGGGAAAAGGAGGGATTGATTTTTCTAAATTTCAAAAACTTAATGACGTATTTTTTGTCTTTTGACATAAAAGCATACGCCTGTCCTCCCTTTTCTAAGAAATAAAAAGGTTGATTCAAGCAAGAGAGATCTGCATCTTGAAATAAGACATCAATCTTCCAGTCTTCTGTATCTGGGATAGAGCCTTGGATTTTTTCTATACGAAAACCAGAAGTTTGACCATCACAAAATGTTTTAACTAGAAAAAAACAGAAAATGATAAGAGCTATGTTTAATAGCACTTCGCTTAATCTTAGTAACTTCATCCATTTATTGAATGCTAAATCTGCGCTCGACATTATTAAATATTCCAGGGACTAATTGGTTATTAGAATCTAAAAGCTGTAATCGAATATGGTGAGTTCCTCTCTTAAGACCATATATGTAATAAGGTTGCCATGAGGTAAGGATCTCTTTTATAGCATGATCGATTTCTACAGCTACTTTGTAACCATCTCGGGATAGTTGGCAATTGGTAATATAGAAATCCAGTAAGATGGGTTGTGGATTGCAGCCTCGTTGGCCACAACCTTGCTGAAAATACACTCCTTGGGGTTCATTATACGTTAAGTAAGGCTTGCATAAATCTACAGAAAAGCGCTGATCGTGGTTTTGATGATAAAAAGTTCTTACTGCAAAGCAGCCTTTGTCTTTGAGGCTTTCTTTAAACGAGCGAGCAGGGAAAACACGCATGATATGCATACCTGGGCGAAGAGCAAAAGGTATGTCAAATAAAGCAAGTTCATTGCTGTTCTCATCAATTCCTCTCCATGCATCCATATCTGATTGAGTAATGATAAAATAGGGTTGGTTATCAATGATCACATGGAGAGTTTGTCCTTTTGGATCATTGAAAATTTCTTTTTTGCGTGGAAATTCGCTATCTACTCCCAAAGCAAGTCCTGTAATGCGAATTTGCCCTCTGCTATCAGAGCGACACAATTCCTTTTCTGAAGGATAAATAACTTTTACGTTTACATGATCGGGTTCAGGTGTAGCAGATACAGGCACAATCCGAATAGAGGATTCAGAGCAAAGATCTAAAGAAGAACAAAGGGCTAAAACAAACGCGGCAGATGTAAATAATCTCCTCATATATCCCTCTTAATTATAGGTTATAATGTAATTTTTTTGTATATAAATGTCTAGATTATAACAAGGTCAAAATTGTTATATACTTAAAGAATTTGGAGTGATATGGACTTTGCTCTTGTTATTTGTATTGTGGTCTTAGGACTTGCTTTTGATTATACCAATGGCTTTCATGATGCAGCAAATGTGGTGTCTACTGTCATAGCAACACGTGTATTAACACCACTTGCAGCCATTTGTATGGCCTCGGTATTGAATGTGATAGGAGCGACACAAATTAGCGGTGTTGCTCAGACGATTACATCTGGATTAGTAGATCCAAATTATACCTCTTCTATCACAATCGTTGCTGCTTTATTAGGAGCTATCATTTGGAATGTTTTAACTTGGTTTTTAGGGATTCCAAGCAGCTCTTCTTATGCTTTGATCGGGGGGCTAATCGGCGCTGTCTGGGCACAAACCGGGGTGCAAGCAATTTATTGGTATTTCTTAATGAAGAAGGTGATTATTCCTATGGTTCTCTCACCTTTAATTGGTTGCTTATTTAGTTTTTCTTTTCTAAAGATATTGCAATTTTTCATAAAACGTTTTGATAAATTTACTCGTTTATTTGCTGGCTTGCAAATTGTTTCCTCTGCTCTTGTGGCTTTAGCTCATGGCTTAAATGACGCACAAAAAAGTATGGGGATCATTACTCTTGGACTTTTTAGTGCAGGCGTTATTTCTACAGATACCATTCCTTTTTGGGTGATCTTATCTTGTGCTTTAGTTATTGGGATTGGAACCGCCTCTGGAGGTTTTAGAATTATTCATACAGTAGGGTTTCGGATTGCACATCTTAAATCTTATCAAGGATTTGCAGCAGAAAGCAGCTCTTCACTAGTGATTTTATTTGCTAGCATTCTAGGAATGCCGATTAGTTCAACACAAATGATCGTAGGCAGTATAACAGGGGTTGGTTTGGCAAAAGAAAAA
Organism: Chlamydiota bacterium; assembly: GCA_003176115.1. GTDB lineage: Bacteria > Chlamydiota > Chlamydiia > Chlamydiales > Rhabdochlamydiaceae > Rhabdochlamydia. The sequence goes on from PSRO01000027.1 coordinate 26,941, forward strand.
CCTGGTGTAGAATGGAAAGTAGCTCGTAGGCTTGTTTTGACGTGGGTTCTAACCCTGCCTCTTGCAGCTGGTTTTTCCTGTTTGATTTTTATGTTGTTTAACGTTCTTCTTTAAAAGAAGTAATAGGAATCGATTTCTTCACTTTTTTTAGGCCCCATAATGCTCCAATGCAAGTGAACACCATCTGATTTAAGATGCATTTTTCCTGTATACATATCTTTTCTGCATACATGAGGCTGTAGAGAAATAAGTAAATGATTATTCAAAGGGGTTAAATTTACTAAAAAGACAGGGGAGTTATATCGCAAATGTTCTAAAGAAATCACACCCGTATTAAGATCCAATGTCCAACGAAATATGTTGTTAAAATTCATCTCTTGTTTTCCAAACCAAGTTCCCTTCTCATGAAAAATCAATACATGTGTTCCCTTTTTTGTAACAGAAACCAAGGCTTTGCCTTTTCTAGTACATTCTTTTGATTTTGCATTGCAGCTAAAGTGTTGTATTTTAGCTAATCGATCCCATGCTAATAGAAGTATTTGTGTCTTTTCTTCTTTTAATAAGTTAAGATTTTTTGCATCCATTTTTATTTTCTTTTTGTATTTTTTCTTCTTCAAAAGAAAGAGGAAGAAACATGCGATCTCCCCAAAGAGGAATTCTAAAGGATAGGTGTGGGTTTATCATATATATATAATCTTCATGATGTAAGGGTATAATAGGCATTTCATCGATAAGGATTTTTTCCGCTTCTTCTAAAGTTAGCAAGCGTTTATCTCCTTGTTCATAATTAGACCGATCAATCAACTCAATGAACTTTGCATTTTCCCATGTCGAAAAGTTCATTGTATATTTTTTGTATTTAAACCTCTCAAGGACATTCATAGGGTCATAATACATAGCAGTCCAACTAGCAATGCACATTGAATAATCCCCTGTAGTCATTTTATCTAGAGCAATGCTAAAATCTAACTTTTCTAGCTTTATAGAAATTCCTAAAGCTTTTAACCATTGTTGTTGAAGGATTTGCGCTAGTTCATTTGCCCCATATACCCGAGAATAATAATAGAGAGTCACAGCTTTAAAAGCATCTTTAGTAATACCCAGTTCAGCCATGCCTTCATCCAATAGGATTTGAGCTTGTTTCACGTCATTATCTTTAAAAAAACAACGATAGCGATTTTTTTTTATACAGGGGGATACTATATTTGTTGCAGATAAGCGTCCTTGATAAGCAATATTAATTGGATTTGTTTTAATGTTTTTTTTAGCTCCCTTCCCTATTGACCCTATCAATTCTTGGCGGTTAATTGCTAACCCAAACGCTCTGCGGATTTTAGGATGATTAAAAGGAAATTGTTCTGTATTGAGATAAATAAATACAGAACAAGGTTGTGCTTCTGAAGCAAAAGTCCATTTTTTTTCTAACGAAGAGATTTCTTCTAGGGGAATATCAGTTAAAGAATCCCCAATGATATCAATTAAGCCTTGCTTAAACATTTCTAGCGTGGCTTGATTATTCTCGACAATGTTAAATACGATTTTTTCTGGGTGCAGATCTTCTGTTTTTCTATACTTAGCATTACGAGTAAAAATGATTTGATCTCCTTGATCCATCTTCTCTAAAAGAAAAGGGCCGTTGCATAAAAAATGAGCGCCTTTGTTAAAGACCCATTTGGGATTTTTTCGATCATTTTCAATATTTATGGGAGAAAAAGGAGGTAAACAAAGTAATTGAAGCAGGTAAGGTGTAGGATGCTCTAGAGTAATGATAAGAGTTTTTGCATCGACTGCCTTAATACCTACCTGATCTAAAGGAACAAGTCCTTTTTTAGCAGCTTCTGCATTTTTAATAGGAGAAAATGCATAATCGCATACTGTAGGAAAGTTTGGATTGAGAATATCTTTCCAAGTTTGTTCAAAATCATAAGCGGTGACGGGAGTATTATTTGACCAAACAGTATCTTTTAAAATAAATGTGTAGATAAGTTTATCCTGCGATATTTTATAAGACTCTGCTTGAGCAAGTTTAATAGATCCATCTGGGTACCGTTTGACAAGTCCTTCAAAAAGTAGAAAGATCATTTGAGAAGAAAAAACGTCTCCTGCTTTGCGGGGATCAAATGTTTTGGGTTGTGTTTTCATATTTAAACGAAGCATATAAGGCCTCCCTTTCATTTTCACTGAAGCTATGCAAGTAACTATGCTTACAGTAAGAAGCGTAAAAAATAAAAATTTACAAAAGTTTCCTTGTAATTTTTTAATAAAGCAAGAAGATCTTCTTAAAATTTCTCTCAGCAAATAGCATTTCACTTAAAAATCCTCAAAAGAACTTAATATAAGTTTTTTATAAGAAATTTTCCTGAAAAGCAGCATATTTCACAACAACAAATTTAAGTTTTTTTTAACTAAACCTATCGCTAAGAGCTAAAAAAAGAAAGCGTTTAAAAAAATAGAAGTTTTTGCATCTTAAATGAGGGAAAAGTGATTTAGAAGATCAGAGCGAATCAGTTTTTTGAATTTATATATTTTTGAAGATTTTATCCGTTCTTCGAGAATCGCATCTTCGAGTTTTTTGTCTGCTACCAACCAAAACCTACGCTCTTCGAGCTTGATCATTTTAGAATCAAGGCGCTCATTGCGTTTATTTATTTTAGTTTCTAATCTACAAACATGGTCATCAATGTCTTCCATTTTGAAGCGTTGCAATAAACTATAAATAGTTACAGTAGAGACGAACGATGCTAGGACCATTAAGGGGTTTCATTTGACTTACCTTTAAATAGGTTGGCTTTACGCGCTTTTTTTACGCTTCATCTGTTCTTCAAGAATCGCATCTTCGAGCTTTTTCCCTGTTGCCAACCAAAACATACGCTCTTCAAGCTTATTTACTCTAGCATTAAGACGCTCTTCGAGTTTATCTATTCTGGTTCCTAACCTATCAATGTGATTATTGATGTTCTGCTTTAAAATTTTGTAAAAAGCCATAAATCACACCAATAACGGTTGCAGTAGCAGCTAACGATGTGAGAATCATTAATGGGTCCATTGGTTTACCTTTAATTTTATGTGTTAAGATTCTCAAGATAGGATACTTCCTTTCCTTAAAGTGTAGCAGATTACATCTTAAGAGTGCAAGCTGCTGTTAACCTTAAGGTACTTATCAAAAGCAAGTCCTTAGAGGTTAAGATCAAAGACTAGTCTATCTTGAATAGTTATTACTAAGTCACCCATTTTTAATAGCTTGTTTATAATAAAACAGCATTTTGTGAAATTAAATTATTATTAAAATGATATATTTTATACTAATTGAATTTAAATTGGGTTATTATTAATAATAAGGCTATATTTAATGATACTATAAATAGGTG
>PSRO01000063.1 GCA_003176115.1 Chlamydiota bacterium
CGGCCTCCCAAACGACCTGGCTTCCTAAGATCTGATATTAATGCCCTCTCTTTATCCGAGAGGTCTGACGGGTATCTCTGTTCTATGCTCATGTACAACCTGACTTTAACATGCGAGTCAAGCAGCATACTAAATTTTTAGGTTTGTGGACAGTCTATTAAAGGCTATGGTTTTAGAAAATAACTTGTTTTAATTTAAAGATAAATAAATGAACATATAAACTAAAGTATAATTTAATGATTGTTTAATCAGATAAATTCTACATAAGGTGTACTCCTTCAAAGAGTTGAAAAATCCAACGTATCGTTGGGGTACGGGTCGCTTTACCTAATTGATTAGGAACGCAAGCTTTAGCTTGTTCTAAGCGCTGCCGTAAATAACGTTGCGCAATTGCCAGTAAACATAAGCACATTAATCATAGCAAGAGCAATAAATCCTCTTCAGAGTACTTGATACCCCCTGCTCCAAGTCTTCTAAGGGCTCAGCATGCTGTGTAATTTGTTTTACTTCAGAGAGTGTTTCTGGAACTTTTGTAATCCATGTTTTAGCATATAATGCGCTATCGGCTACAAAATTGAATTTGTTTTTGCAGATCTTTTTTAGCCTCTCTCGAAATAATTCTTTGTCTGAAGTATTGCCTGCTACTGTCTTTGCTAATAAGGGAATATCTCCATCTTGACTCGACATAAGATAGATCATAAACTGTTTTAAATCAGGACGATGATCTTTTGCGTATCCAAATGTAACAATCCTATTCCCTCATCGTTATCCTACTCTCCATGCACTTGCATGCTCGTAGAATCCAGATGGCGAAATTTTTTAGACACTGCAAAACGTAAGGCAGCTGGCTATAGATGCAAAAAGAGGGTCGCACCCAGAATTTGATCGGATTAGAAATCTACAAAATGCGTTTTTACTCTGCGGAGTAGGGTGCGGAATGTGAGATAAATGCAAAACTGTCTGATGATCTTAATTTATTTTATCAAGATTGCTTAAATTATCTTTGATTTGATATTCTATTAGCTGAACCTTTACAAAAGAGAGAAATTATGGATCATTCAAATATTGGTTTGGCTTATATCGATTGCTTCTCAAGAGTAGAAAATTTTATTACAGAAAAAACCAAAGAAAAAATTACAGAAGCAGAAGCTTTAGAAAAAGTTCTTAAAAGCTCTATGAAACTGATCTCTTTGTTCAGCAATCCCCTTTCTCAAAAACAAATGGATCTTTTAGAAGACGAAAAAATGCGGAGCTATTTTAATCAATTGTTTATCTATAATCCCAGTTTAATCGGCCAACTACACCCAAATGCAGGATATAGTGAACAACAATGCAAAGACATCGCAAATGCTCTTAAAGAAGGAAATCTAAACGCTATTCCTTCAGCTTTATATCTTTTTGATGCTAAAGATTTTCCTCGTATTGTAGATATCTTAAATAATGAGAAAGAACTTATTCCTAACAAAATTTCGCAAAAAACTTCAGAAGTGAGCCATAAGGCTGATAATATGACCGATTTTTCTAGAATGGCTACTAAAGCTCTTGAAAAAGAAGATCGCTTTAAAGCATGTATGGTTAAAAATCAACGCGGATAAAATCTATGAATCCTGCTAGAATAGCTGATTTATTACAACCTCATAAAAAAAGTCTCCAAGAGTTTACAAAGCTGACTACAAATGAAAAAAAGGAACTGTATAGAACAGGATCTGCTCTTTATTCATCAGGAGAATATAGGAAAGCCTCTTATTTGTTTTCCTATCTAGCATTATCAGATCCGTTGATCAGCTGCTCTTGGTATGGCCTTGCAAGCTGTAAGCAGCTCTTAGAAGAATACCCAGCTGCAATTAAAGCCTGGAATGTGGTTTGTAAACTACAGCCACAAGATCCTTTTGGTTATTTTCACACAGCAGAATGTTATTTTTCTATTCAGGAAGAAAAAGAAGCTCTACAAAAGCTGGATAAAGCAGAAAAACTATGCAATGAAAATCCCTTGTTACAAAATAGAATTCAGATACTTAAATCAATCCATGGTAACTAAATGACTGAAGTTTCCTTTCCTAGCCCTCAGGTGCTTTTTGCAAAAAGCAGTTTAATCCCCTCCTCAAAAGTAGAAGTAAATGCTTCTTCTAAAACACCCCAAACGCATTTTGAAAAAAGTAGTTTGGCCCCTTCTATACAAATAGAGATAGAAAAACCCTATAAACCCCAATTGCCTTCTTCTAAATCTTATCAAGTCTTATTAGTTGAACATGCAAAAAATTTAGATGCATTACAAGGAACACTACTTAAATTTGATATACAGCAAGCAGAAAAAGTTTCTGAAAAAATAAAAGTGGTTTTTTCTAAACTTCTTGAAGAAACAAACCACTCAAGGGAAAGGGAAATACATGCTAATAAATGGAAAACTGTTACTATGGTTATGGGTAGCGGCATAATGATAGCTTCTTTTTTTACTCTTCCTGCTCCACTTGCTATGATTCCTACTGTTTTAGCAGCTATTCAAGTAAATTTTACAGCTCAACAGCTTGTAAATAATGCCTATTTACTAAATACAAAAGCAGAAATAACTCGTTTAGATCATGAACTTACGAAAGGAAAATATGAACAATCACGCTTAATAAAAAATAGCGGAAATAATGTCTTTAGCGAAATAGAAGAACAGATTCATTTGCTTGCAATAGCTTTAGAAAAGCAAGTTATTAACTTTTAATCACTACTAAAAATATCAAAGAGAGGTTTTATGACAGTTGCTCTTAACCCATCGGGATTGATTAATTCTTTAGAATACAATCTATATAAAGGTGTATCTCGATCAAAAACGGATAACCAACAAAAAATTGAAGCTTCCATAACAGAAGCGGATAAAATAACAGAAGAAAAAAGTGCTGCATATCGAAAAGAAGCTATGGTTATGGTTGCATGTGCTATAGGCATGATTGCATTTGCTATGATTGGCACAGCTATTGATTGGAAATTGGAAGCTATTAAATCTGATTTAAGTAGTTTATCTAACACACAAAGTATAACAGACCTTGAAAAATCTAGAAAAATTTTAAGCACATATAAGAATATTATTAATGGTTTTAGCTTGGGAGCACAAAAAGGACCTGATGCATATTCTTCTTTTTCAAGAGTATCCATTAATCGCCTAGACCATCAATATAAAAAAAATGAGATGCGTTTGCAACAGTTACACCAAGAGCTATCCAACCCCTCTACTCAATCTCTATTAAACGACATAAAAGAGATGAAACGACGTCAGCAACAAGCTAAAGCAGCAGCTGGTTAATCTTATCTATCCTCTTAAGCTGCAATCTATTCTTGGTTGCAGCTTTTCATCTGATCTTTATTTGACCCCAAATCCGCTTTTACTTATAGTCCAGTTCATGGGTAAACTTGCAAAAATCGACCTCACAAGCTTCAAGAATAGACTTTTTATGAGTGCTAGATGGCAAAATCTTTTGCCTAAACTAACGGTGTTTTCTTCTGTTGGCGACTATGTTCTCTTGATTTTTGCGGTAACTAAGGCAACCCTCAAGAGGCCTCCGAATCTTTCGCTGATTTTAAAACAGCTATACGATATTGGAGTGGCTTCTTTACCAGTAGTTGCCATTACTGGATTTTCTACAGGGCTTGTGCTAGCAGCACAATCCTTTTATCAATTAGCGGATAAGGGATTGGCTTCTGTTACGGGCTTGATGGTATCCAAAGCTATGTTAACAGAGCTGGGGCCTGTTCTTACCTCTTTTATGGTTACAGGACGAGTGGGAGCTGCTATGTGTGCAGAATTAGGAACTATGTGTGTCACAGAGCAAGTAGATGCTTTAAAGACTATGGCTGTTAACCCTAACCGTTATCTGATAGCTCCTCGTTGGATAGCAGGGATTTCCATGATGCCTCTTTTGACCATTTTTAGTATTTTTATGGGGATCTTTGGAGGCTATTTGCTTTCTATTTACTATTTTCATATGCCCCCTATGACCTATTTAGATCCTATTCCTATTCATGTGACCTATTTTGACTTGGTAGTTGGAATCACCAAGGCTTTTGTTTTTGGCTTTCTGATTATGACGATCTCTTGTTTTAAGGGAATACGTACATCTGGTGGTGCAGCAGGAGTAGGAGAAAGTACAACAAATAGCGTAGTTATTACCTATTGCGCTATTTTATTGGTGAATTTCCTTCTGACTATTATTTTAAATTTAATCCACTTAGAACTTTTTGAGACTTCCTTATGATTTCTGTTCGCAATTTATCTAAAAGTTTTAAGGACCTTGTGGTTTTCTCCGATTTAAACCTAGATGTAAACCAAGGTGAAACCCTGGTCGTTCTAGGACCTTCGGGGATTGGAAAAAGCGTTTTACTCAAACACTTAATTGGTCTAATAAAGCCAGATAAAGGCACAGTGGATATTAATGGAGTGTGTATCACCGATTTAAAAGAAGAAGAGCTATCTAAAGCTGTTGCCAATATGGGTATGTTATTTCAAGGAGCTGCCTTATTTGACTCCATGAGCGTGGAAAAAAATGTAGGATTTTACTTAAGTCAACATAAAAACCCCTTAACTCAAAAAAAATATAGCTCTGAAGAGATTGCAGCTAAGGTGGATCAGGCCCTAGAGCTTGTAGGATTAAAAGGCACACAGAAAAAAATGCCCTCTGAATTATCCGGAGGTATGCGTAAACGAGCAGCATTGGCTCGTTTAATTGTCTATAGACCTGAAATGATTTTATATGATGAACCAACTACTGGATTAGACCCTATTATTGCTATGGAAATTAATAAACTCATTGTAAAAACACAACAGGAGCTAAAAGCTACAAGTATTGTTGTTACACACGACATGTTTTCAGCGTTATACGTCGGAGATCGTCTAGCGTTGATTAGGAATGGTAAAATTGCACAGATAGCACCTCGAGATCAATTTCTAGAAATTGATGACCCTCTAATTAAATCTTTATATAACAGCATTTCGCAAGATCCGAGAAAGCTAAGGGAGAAAGTAAACCATGGGTGAGCAAACAAAAAGTGTGTTAATCGGTGTTTTTGTCATTGTTGCATGTGCTCTTCTTATTTGGATGGTTGCCTTCTTAAAACCTAGCGTAGGAGATGGTAAGCAAATTCTATATGTGCGTTTTTCTAACATTGATCGTATTAATGTGGGCACTCGAGTACTCTTTGCAGGTAAGCCCGTTGGAGAAGTAACCTCCATTGAAGAAATTCAAAATGCCAGGCAAAAACCTCTATCCGATCTTTTACAGCGCTTGTACTACTATCAGCTTGTGCTTAAGATTGATTCTAAGATTAAAGTATATGACACAGATGAAGTTATGGTGCAAACAGCGGGACTTTTAGGAGAAAGATCTATTGCAATTATCCCAAAAGCTCCCCCTAAAGGCACAATCCCTAAACTGATTTCCGATCAACCGATCTATGCTGATTCGGTAGATCCAATCGAGAGTGCTTTTATAGAATTAAAAGATGCTTTTGCGGACCTACAAAAAAAGGCAGATGCCTTTAGCAACTGGTTTTTTGCTAATCAACAATCTTTCATCAATGCAGCTGACTCCTTTGCAGATGCTATGACGCAGGCTAAATCCACCCTACAGGAGTTTCAAGATCAAGAAATCATAGATGAGACAAAAACTGCTCTTAGCAATCTCTCTTGTGTAGCGAGTCAAATTTCTGATGCCATTGATCAGTTAAATGCCAATAACTCCTTTGATAATGCAGGAGCAGCTATTGCTCATATGAGAAATACGGCAGAGTCCTTTGATCGCTTAAGCTACGATCTTGAGTGTGGAACAGGAACACTTGGAAAATTAATCAAACAAGACGATGTATATTGGCGCTTAACAACCATCTTGGGCAAAGCAGATACAATGATGAATGATATTAATCATTATGGGCTTCTATTTAATTCTAATAAAAGCTGGCAAAGACAAAGAGCTCAGCGCATTTGTCTCATGAACTCTTTAGATACCCCTCTGGGGTTTAAGGAATATTTTACTACTGAAATTGATCTGGTAAACACTGCGATGGCAAGGATTTCCATGTTAATTGACAAAGCCAAATATAACCCTCAGAAGCAAGATATTTTAGATAATTCGCAATTTCAAGAAGAATTTATGGAACTAATGCGTCAGGTAGAAGATCTGACAAATGACTTGCGCCTTTATAATGAAGAACTTATACAAGCACAATAAAGGAGCCTTATGGCAGATCTTCTTTCTTATACACATTTAAATAAAGGATTCTTCCTCATTGCAAGCCCAAATATAGATGCTGGCATTTACTTCCGCAGTGTCATTATTCTCTGTGAACATAGCTCTATCGGTTCTTTTGGGCTCATTGTAAATAAGCGTTTGGAAATAGATTTGCCAGAGGAAATCCTCAATCAAAACGATCTGCGCAATCAAAATGTACATATTTGTGCAGGAGGACCCATTCAACCCAATCAAATGATGTTGCTTCACGCATGTCAAGAATTGCCTGAACAAACGCTAAACCTTTGTGAAAGTGTTTACTTAGGAGGAGATTTGCAATTTTTACAAGAAGCCTCTGCAAATTCTCTGGGACCTGCCATTCGTCTATGTTTTGGATATTGTGGCTGGGGGCCAGGACAGCTAGAAAGAGAGTGTATTAGAGGAAATTGGTTCATTCATCCAGCTTCCTCTTTGTTTATTTTTCATACACCAGAAGAGAAGATTTGGCAAACTATCTTAAGGGAAATGGGCGGCAAGTACGCCACCCTATCTATGATTCCAGAAGATTTAAGTTTAAACTAACCTTCTTGTACGCGCGCCTTTTTAAAAAAGCTCATTTGGTATAGCTGAGAAAAAGCTTCTTGAATGACAAATCCATTATGATTGAGCTTCTCAATAAAAACATGCATTGCACTGGCCATTCTTTGAATGCGATCTTTATCTATACTACGTCCTCTTAATGTCATTGCCGGGGCATATAATAAGTAGAGTAGAAAGTCTCTTTTTGATTTAGGCAGACCCTCCGGATGATTCATCACATGTAACCAAGCAAATACTTCTGCACTAAATACAGAGCTTGTATCCACTCCATCTTTGCAAGTAAAACTTAAAATATCCGGCTTTAGTTGGTCTATTATGTGCAAAAATAAAAAGAAGTGAAAAATTTCGATATAATCTAACCTATCTCGATGAGAAAATTCTTGCTTTCCATCAAAAAAGAGCTCATGAATCAATAAAAGAGCTTTATTTATAAAAAAAGTTAATTGACTGCTGTTTACTGTTGGAGAAAAATAGAACCCATATTCTTGTCCACTTAAGACCTCTTGTGCACATTTTAACAAAAAATCACTCGACTTTGAACCACTCTCTCTTTGATGATAAAAATCGCTATCTTTATCAAAAGTAATAACGCTTAAGTGCTCTGAGAATTCTTGCTTATATTGAGAGTTCTCTAAGCAAGTACAACGCGCTTTTTCTTGCCAAGAGGATCGATTTTGCAAGTTAATCACTACATATTTCTGATCTCTGCTTGCTAAAACCTGCATAAAGCCTATAAACTCAGGAATAAGCTCTACATCTGTTAGAGTTGTTTGCATTGTCATAGAAGCAACCTTCATACAGTTAATCTTCAATTGATCCGTTAGAATTGCATAAATTTGTATAGGCCAATTCTTTTGGCTAAACAGATCTAAACCTTGACCTAAGCGCTGCTCTCTTACCAAAGCTAGAGCCTGCATCAAAGGGCCACTTGGATATGCCTTAAGAGCTGTGCGAATGGCTACATCTTGATAAAGAAGAACGCTATCCAATTGAATTTTTTGTGCTGAAAGCAGTTCATTTTTACTATGCCCCATAGCAATTAACTGCGTAATTAACTCAAGAGCTTTTTCATAGCTACAAGCTTGCGTAAATAATAGATAAGAAAGCTTATGATATAAAGGATCGATTAGAGCCGTTAAAGGGCCAGATCGTGGTTTAGAAATAGCCTGGCGTAAAAACAAACAAAAATCTACCAAGTATTGCTCGCAAACTTTATCTGCATCATTTCTCATGAGATTGTAAGGATTTGCAGCTAGCATTAAAGCAATTAATGCCTTACTCATGCAAATCGCACTTTCTTCTAATGTAAAATCTTTTGCTTGTTTAAAAAAATTATCTATAGGAGAAAGGTTCTGCTTTAACATCTCTTGGGCTATCATATGGGCTTGTAGATCTTTTGTAGCTTTTAAATGAGAAATAAGCTCTTGATACTCAGAATGTAATAAGAGCTCATCGCTCTGTCCTACTAATAAGATATGCCTTAGTAAGGCAGAAGATGCAAAATAACCTCCTTCTTCTTTACGTAGCAATAATAGCTCATAATCAGCATCTGAGCGTATGCTTTCTAAATCTTTGATTAAGAAACCACTATCTGTAATACGTTGCTCTTCTACCCCTATTTCTAAAGATTTTTTATTAAAGCGAACAACCTTTGACTTAAAAAATTGCTTTAGATCTCGGTATTCTTTTAAAAGCTGTACACTTTCTCTATCTTGGGTTTTCTTAAAGAGCAGCGTGTATCTATCCCACTTTTTCACAGCTTCATCTGCTAGAGCCATAACGGCATAAACCGATTTTTCCATTTGCTGGGGATGGAAATACTCACGGTCTGATTCGTATACCTTTCGTAAATAGTTTAAAATCGTACGGAAAATCTGCTGAACCTTTTCTCTCTTTAGCAAATCATGTTGCTCGCTAAA
>PSRO01000015.1 GCA_003176115.1 Chlamydiota bacterium
AAATTTAGTATGCTGCTTGACTCGCATGTTAAAGTCAGGTTGCACATGAGCATAGAACAGAGATACCCGTCAGATCTCTCGGATAAAGAGAGGGCATTAATATCAGATCTTATGGGAAGTTGTTATTAAAGCGCATTACTGGGGAGATTTAGGTTTGTGGTCACTCTCTAAGAGAGTAAGAAAAAAATGTCTATATTTTTACATTTTAGAATTATATAAATCTTAGAATGAGTAGATCTAAAAAAGAATATAATTTATAGATATAAATTAAGTTGTTTATTTTTTTACCCGGATGTTTTTTCTAATTTAAGGGAGTATATGCATTTCTTAAGATCTATTCTACGTTTATTTATTATCTGCTTTCTTTTTCAAAACGTATTTGCCCAGATTCTTCCGATGGATCCAGGCTATCCTCAATCTGTTTGGGAAGATGCGCTTTCTAAAAAGAGAAGTAACATCGCGGAAAACATGGAACCTGTAATTTTACATCCACAAGATTCTCAAGAAGCTCAGCAAAAATTGCATCTTTTACTCAAAAAATTTAAAAAAAAGCCAAACATTTTGATTTTTTTAATGGACGATGTAGGCTACGGAGATCTTGGCTGTTATGGAGGAGGTGTTGCTGTAGGTGCTCCAACTCCCCATATGGATAAGTTATGCTATAACGGGCTGCAATTAACATCTACCTATTCTCAACCTAGCTGTTCTCCCACGCGTGCAACTCTTTTAACAGGACGCCTTCCGATGAGGCATGGGATTCTAATTCCTCCTATGTATGGAGCTCCAGGTGGATTAGAAGAAGAGGTTACTTTGGCTAAAGTATTAAGTGAATCTGGTTATGTGACCCAAGCCATCGGAAAATGGCATGTGGGAGAAAATGAAGCTTCTCAGCCTCAAAATGTTGGTTTTGATGATTTTTATGGTTTTTTAAGCGTGTCTGATATGTACACAGAATGGCGCGATCCTGTGCAATCCCCAGAATTGATTAACAATAAAGAAAGACAAGAAGCTTTAATCAGTCCTTCAAAAGATACTCCGTTCAATAAGCATCTTGTGCATGGTTCCAAGGGCAAATCTGTTGAAAACCTCGAAGAGCTCACTATTGACAACATTGCTACCTTTGATCAAAAAATGGCAGACTATGGAGTAAAATTTTTAAAAAATGTAAAGAAAGACCGACCTTTTTTCTTGTATTACTGCACTAGAGGAACTCATTTTGATAATTATCCCAATGACTCTGTTAAAGGAATATCCCCAGCTAAGTACCCATATAAAGATGTAATGGTTGAAATGGATAATATCCTAGGAAGATTGGTTCAAACCCTAGAAGAGATAGGAGAATTGGAGAATACACTAGTTGTCATATTATCCGATAATGGACCTGAGATGGAGTCTTGGCCAGATAGCGGTTATACTCCTTTTAGAGGATCTAAAGGGGCAAGTTTTGAAGGAGGGGTAAGGGTGCCGGGAATTGTGTACTGGAAAGGAACGATTCGACCAGGGCGTGTATCCGATGGTTTGTTTGACTTAGCAGATATATTTACGACTTGTGTCTCGTTAGCTGACGTCAAGGAAAAATTGCCAGAAGATCGCTATATTGATGGAATTGATCAAACCTCTTTTTTGCTTGCTGACCAAGGCAAATCAAACCGCGCTTCTGTTTTTTATTGGCTTCAAGATCATTTTTCCGCAGTTAGAATGGCTGAGTATAAACTTATGGAAATGGCAACTATTAGGTCTCTAGATACTCCTGAAGCTGGTGGATTAACCGGAAAAACAGTGTCTTATACTTATGGACATCTATTTAACCTCTATTTAGATCCTAAAGAAGAACATAATTTACTCATTCGTAAAATTCCCTTTTCTGAAGCTTTAGCAAATGAAATAGATCGACATATGGCAACTTTTAAGAAGTATCCACCGAAATTACAGCTAAAAACACATTCATCTCCTAAGTATGATCGGTAAAAGAGTTAGGCTACTTTTTAGCTTATGGATCTTTCTTTTGCCATGCAGTTTAAGAGCTGCTGAAGGAGCTTCGGGTGTCTATATTTTGGGGGCTGCTGGTCCCTTAACGGGTTTTTTACCACCCCCTGGTTTTTATCTTCGTCATGATGACTATTTCTATAATGGGCGGATAGATGCGGCTCCTTTAGGAGGAAAGGTTAGTTTAGGTGTAAAAGCTCATTTTTTTTTAGATTTTACGAGTCTAACTTTGGTGACTCCTTATCGGATTGTAGGTGCTAATTATGCTTTGGGAGTAGTGTTGCCTGTTGGTAGGGTTTCTGTCGAAGCAGATGCTGATGTTCAACCCATTCAGCTGCACGCTTCTAAAAAGCAAACAGATAGCGGCTATACCGATATGATTGTTTACCCTATTATGTTAGGATGGCATGCTACAAATTTTCACGTATTGACTTCTTTAGCTGTTTTTTTGCCTACAGGGCATTATCAAAAAGAAAGGCTTGCTAATGTTGGGAAAAACCATTATGCAATCGACCCTGGAATAGGTTTTACGTGGCAAAATTCCAAATATGGGTTAGAAATCTCTAATTGGACTGGCTATACAATTAACTGGGAAAATAAGAAGACGCACTATAAGACAGGGGGAGAGTTTCATACAGAGCTATTTTTAGGTAAATCGGTTGGCAAAAATGTACAAATTGGGTTAGTGAGCTATTTATATAATCAAGTAACCAAAGATAGCGGGAAAGGAGCTTTATTAGGTTCCTTTAAAGGTCGCGTTATTGCGATGGGTCCTCTTCTTCTTTTTAATTTCAAAATTTGTAATACTCCTGTGAGTATAAGCGCAAGATATTATACAGAATTTAATATTTTACATCGTTTAAAAGGAAATTCTGTGTTTATTACATTTACTCTGCCTCTTTTTTCGTCATAACGCAACGAAAACCTGAATGATTTAGGCTTGTATCAGGAGAGGTTTTCATGCGCGCTGTTAAACGATAACCCTTACAATAACTTGCATGGCAAAGGAAGGAACCTCCTCTTTGCACTCGCTTTTCTGCATAAGGTTCTTGAGGGTCAAAGCTTTCTTTTGCTCCTTGAGGATTTTTTTGCGGTGTTTCTTTGTAGTAACTCGCATGATAGAGATCAGAGCACCACTCCCAAACATTGCCGGCCATATCATAAAGGCCATATTTATTAGGAGGGAAAGACTTAACGGCTGTTGTTCCTATATAGTTGCACTCATTGATGCTTTTGTATGGAAATGATCCTCTCCAGAGGTTTGCTTGTGGCTCTTCTTCAGAAAACTCTTCTTTTCCCCATGCATATATAAAGTCTTCTTGTCCCCCTCTTGCCGCATATTCCCATTCTGCTTCTGTCGGTAATCGTTTGCCTATCCACTCAGCATATGCTTGGGCGTCGTACCAAGACACTTGAACTACAGGATGATTTTCTTTATCTTCGATGGAGCTATCAGGACCTAAAGGATGGCGCCAATCAGCTCCTGGTTTCCATTCCCACCAAATAGCTGCATTATGAAGAGGAACAGGGTGCGTAGTTCGTTTAAAGATCAAAGAAGAAGGTATAAGTACATTGGTATCGGGAAGCGGGGTTCCAGGAGGAACTTGTTTCATGATTTCTTCTAAAATAGGAGCTTTTTCTGCAGTTGTAATGTACCCAGTTGCGTCTACAAACGTTTTAAATTGTTTATTGGTGACAGGGGTTTCATCTATCCAAAATCCGTCTAATTGAACAAGGTGTTGTGGCTTTTCATCAGGTTTAGCATCCGTATGATCTGATCCCATATAAAAATGTCCAGAAGGAATCCAAATCATCTTAGGGGAGCTGTCGGTTTTATCATAAACAAAACCATTGCCAAAAGCGCTTTGTATTTGAAAAATACTCAAGAAAATAAAAAACAAGGATTGTTGCATAAATATCTCTAAAAAAGTCATACTGCTTCTCTAGCCTATCAAAAAAGTTGCTGTCTCTATTACTTTCTCTGTGGAAAAGCTTCAATCTGTTATATTTCATATTATGCAAAGTGGATTAGAAAACTATAAAAATCATTTGTTTGGCCTAGAATATCTTAAAATTCTATGAGAAATCAGATTGTAATCTATGCAGATAAGGGAGTGGATGGAGTTTCTTTGAAGCATTTGATTCATAGCTTAAAGCAAGAGCTTAATCCTGAGATAAAAATCAAAAGACTAGATGCTCGCTCTGTTATAGAAGAGAATTGGGAAGAGGATACGCAGCTATTTATTATGCCTGGTGGTAGGGATGTCTTTTACCAAAGTGCCTTAGATGGAAAGGGAACCGATAAAATTCGCTCTTATGTAGAAAAAGAAGGCAACTATTGGGGAATTTGCGCAGGGGCCTATTTTGCATGCGAAAGAATTGAATTTGAAAAAGGAACAAGCTTGGAAATTTTGGATAAGCGCTCTTTGTGTTTCTTCCCCGGGATTGCTAAGGGTCCGGCTTATGGGATAGGGAAATCTACATATAATTCTTCTAAAGGGGCTTGTAATGCACTGATTAATTGGCAAGAACATTCTTTACATGTGTATTTTAATGGAGGATGTTTTTTTAGTTCTAAGTCTTCAGAAATAGAGATATTATCTTGTTATCTTGATCTACCTCAAGCTCCTCCTGCGATTGTCGGAATTCACCATGGACAGGGAAAAGTGCTATTAAGCGGTGTTCATTTGGAATATTTACCGGATTTATTAGATCAAAAAGACCCTTACTTATCTATGATCTATCATAATCTGGAAAAAGCTGATCCCTTTCGAAGGGAAATGCTAGGTGATCTATTAAAAAGAGTAGGGTGTCGTTTGAAAACATCTATTTGAAAAAAAAAGATGACAAATGAATAAAAAGTTTCTAAGATGATGTTAACGGGACATGCTGTCTTGAAACGGGCACGCATGGAGTATTAAGGAGGAACAAATGAAGTTTTTAAATACTCTCGCTTTTATTTTAATTGTAATTGGAGCTTTAAACTGGGGTTTAATAGGCTTTTTTCAGTTTGATTTTGTCGCTTGGTTATTCGGAAGTCAAATGGCTGGCTTAAGTCGCTTGGTTTACGCACTAATAGGTCTAGCTGGTCTTTGGAGTTTGCGCTGGATTCCCCACTGGAGACATATGTGTTGCTGCTGCTCAAAAGATAAGGGCGGTAGTTGTAAAATGTAGTTTATATGAGGCGTAAGGATGGTTTTTTAAGAATTCTTACGCTTTTTTATCTTTGTATTTATGACAACAATTATTTGGTTTCAACGCGATCTGCGAATTCAAGACAATCCTGCCTTAAGATATGCTTCCCAACTACAGCTTCCTATTTTACCCATATATATATTTGATCCAGAAGAGGATAGAAATTGGTCAATGGGTTCAAGCTCTCGCTGGTGGCTGCATTATTCTCTGCAATCTTTGCAAAAAAATTTAAAAGCGCTAAATCTTGATTTATTTTTTTTCCAAGGCGCAACTTTGCATGCATTGCAAAAGATTATAGATAAGGTAGATGCAAAACATATAGTTTGGAATTACTGTTATGAGCCAAGTGCGCTAATACGTGAAGAAAAACTGATCCAGCTAGCTTCTGCAAAGAAGTGCATAGCAAAAGGGTTTCATGCAAATCTATTATTTACGCCCGGTCAAATTACTACCAAGCAGGGCAATCCCTACCAAGTATTCACTCCTTTTTGGCGGTGCTGCTTAAAACAAGAGGTAGGCAAGCCAAGAGATAAAATTACAAAACAGTTACGATTAGCCTCCTATTCTAAACATGCATCTTTACATACATTAGATTTATTACCCCACATTCCTTGGGCTAAAGATTTCTCCTTGCTTTGGCAGCCAGGAGAAGAGAACGCTTTAAGAAGATGGAAGCATTTTTTGAGAGGTAAGGTATATCAATATGCTCGTAGGCGTGATTTTCCTGCAGAAATGGGCACATCAATGCTTTCTCCTCATTTGCATTTTGGTGAGATATCTGTAAAAAGAATTTTCGAAGATTTGCTAAAGAATACCCATTCAGAAGTTTTTTTAAGAGAAATAGGATGGCGAGAATTTGCTCATCATCTTTTAATCGCTTTTCCTCATACTCCTTCAAAACCACTAAAAGCAGAATTCACTCATTTCCCTTGGAAAAGAAATGCAAAATGGCTCAGAGCTTGGCAAAAAGGCATGACCGGAATTCCTATTGTCGACGCTGGCATGCGGCAATTATGGCAACTAGGCTGGATGCACAATCGAGTTCGTATGATCGTTGCTTCTTTTTTAGTTAAAGACTTAAATGTTCCTTGGAAAGAAGGGGCAAAATGGTTTTGGGACACTCTAGTAGATGCAGATCTTGCAAACAATACCTTAGGTTGGCAATGGTGTGCAGGATGTGGCGCGGATGCAGCTCCTTATTTTCGTATATTTAATCCATTTACCCAGGGTAAAAAATTTGATCCAAAAGCAGAATACGTACGCCAATTTGTTCCTGAATTGAGAAAGCTGCCTAATTCATGTATTCACACCCCACATTTAAGTCCTAAGTCTGTGTTAGAAGAAGCGGGTGTTTACTTGGGGAAAAACTATCCCTATCCTATAGTAGATCACGATCTTGCACGCAAAAATGCACTACAGATTTACCGTCAATGGAATAAGAAATAAGCATGGATGTAAAAGTTAAACCACTAGTAGCAGTACCTTGTGATTTTGCCTTTGCTTGGGGATTAAAGGTTTATTTAGGGCCGTTTTTCTTTAAATGGGTTTTAGAGCATGAAAATTTCAGCTTGTACGACTTTTAAAATGGTATCAAAAAATGATGAAAGACGATCTTGAGTTAATGAATAAATACTCAAGTGCTCCATTGAAGGTTTTAGTGAGTGGAGCTAATGGGTTTATGGGATCTCAACTTACAGCCTTTCTACGATTAGCAGGTCATAGTGTTATGAGGCTTGTGCGTCACAAACAAGAAGTGCGCCCTGATGCTGTATATTGGGATCCTATGGAAGGGCAATTTTCTAAACAGGATTTTGAAGGTTTTGATGCGGTTTTTCATCTAGCAGGAGCTCCTATTGCTCATAGATGGACAAAGAAATACCGCAAAAAGCTGTTCACCAGTAGATGTCGTGATACTTGGTTGTTATCTCAAGTGTTATCTCGTTTGTATTCTCCTCCTAAAACCGTTGTTTCCGCTTCTGCCGTTGGTTTCTACGGGGATTGTAAAGAAAAAGTTACTGAGTTTTCTCCTGCAGGGAAAGGGTTTCTTGCTTCACTCTGCAAGCAATGGGAGATGGCCTTAGAAGCAGTTGAACAACGGGGCTGTCGTGTTGTATGTGCTAGATTTGGCGTTGTATTAGGAGCAAAGGGGGGTATGCTTCGTCAAATTATCCCATTCTATCGCTTAGGTTTAGGGGGAAGAATCGGATCTGGTAACCAGTATTTAAGTTGGATTGGGATTGATGATGCAATTGGTGCTTTGTATCATCTTTTAATGACAGAATCGTTAAACCAAGCTGTTAATCTAGTAGCACCCCATCCTGTAAAACAAAAAGAGTTTTCCTCTATTTTAGCGGCTAAATTGCGTAGGCCCCATTTCTTCCATCTCCCTTCAACTCTTATTTCTTTAGTTTTAGGAGATATG
Organism: Chlamydiota bacterium; assembly: GCA_003176115.1. GTDB lineage: Bacteria > Chlamydiota > Chlamydiia > Chlamydiales > Rhabdochlamydiaceae > Rhabdochlamydia. Next base: position 7,604 of record PSRO01000015.1, read on the forward strand.
GGAAGAGAGATGTTATTAGCCAGTTCTCGGGTCTACCCACAAAAGCTTCTAGAATCGGGATACTCTTTTCGTTACCCTCATTTACAAGAAGTATTGAATGAGATCGTATAAAGCATCTATTAAGAAATTAAAAAATTTTAAAAAAAATCTATCTTTTTTTTATTGAAAATCAGCGACCAATTTGTAAAGATGAATTTTCAAACATCTTTTAGGAGGTAATATGATACTGTACTTAGGACTAATTTGCGCTCTACTGACAAGCTCTCTTGCTTACTCTAATCAACATCATGCAGATATCGCAATTGAATATGATGATGAAGATGAGGATTATAGCGATATAGAAGGGGATATAGAAATCTTAAAAGAAGAAGATAGACTACATAATTAATAAAAAATAATCTTTTAAAAATAGGTGATTTATAAAAGCCGTTATTTACAAAAATAACGGTTTTTTTATTATGTTGTTTTGCAACGGGTTATTAATTAAATTAAATCATGCATAGTTTGTTGTTGATTAGTTATATTTTTGAATTTATTATGAAGATAAATAAAGAGGGAAAATATGTATCCTTGGCGCGATATTTGGACCAAACCCAGAGCAACCATTCAAGCTCTTGTAGCTAAGGATCCAAGCTATGGATTTAAAAGGCTTTCTTGGATTTATGGGATTACCATAGCGTTGAGCTTTTCCAAGATGTTTTCTTTAATCGCTCTCTACCCTTTATGGGCTATATTGCTTGGCTCTTTGCTATTGGGTATAGCATTTGGTTTAATATCTATTACCCTTACCGCTTATATTTTACAGTGGTGTGGACGTCTTATAGGAGGAAACGCTCCTTTTAAACAAGTTAGATGTGTTGTTGCCTGGTCAAATTTACCGGTATTAATCAACATATTGGTATGGATCCTTTTAATTGGCGTATTTAAAGAACAAGCTTTGTATTCAGATTTTCCTGCAGAAATCACATTGGCAAATAAAACAGGACTGTTTCTCATAGTCATGTTAGGACAATGGATTGCAGCTATTTGGTCTTTTATCATTCTGATACAGGGTCTTAGGGAAGTTCAAGGGTTTTCAATTTGGAAAGGATTATTAAATATCATCATTCCCATTATAGCAGTGGTAATTTTATCTATATTGATCAGTGGAGTGATTAGCTGGTTTATTACAAAGACTTAAAATATATTAGGAGATAGATTATGAGAAAACTATATTCAATCGTAAAAACAGGAGGGCTTTGCTGTGCTTTGGGCTTAGCGCTTACATCATTTTCGCTTGATGCTAAAGAGACGAGAATAGATCCCGTTCTTAGCAAAGAAATAAGTAAGACAAAGAATCATTGGCAGGAATTTCGTTCTATCAATGGTGAATGTTGTATGAAATTTCCTAAATACCCAGATCATTTATCAGAAAAATTACGTCTTCCTGAAATAGGGTTTGATTTAAAATACGATGCTTATATCTCTGCTATAGATCAAAAAACCACATTTTTACTGTTAATTGCTCAATATCCAGATTTCGTAGATCAAACCTATGCAAATAAAAATTTAGAAGGATTTGTAGAAGGTCTTCTTAAGCATAATCCGGGCCTTACTCATGAGCTTTCTTTAGTAAATGGTCATACCGTACTAGATTTGTTTATCTGTAAAGAAGGGATGTATTTCAAAGGAAGAGCCCTAATGGTAAAAAACAGCTTTTATCTAATGGCAATGGAATGTGAAGCGCAGTATTATGATGAAGCAAGCTATAAGATCTTTATCGATTCTTTTGAATTAATGCGCTAAAATTTCCTGTAGAGTTTTAAAATGCAGTTTGGCTACTTCCTCTAATAAAGAGCTGTTATACTTGGCACAAAAGGCTTTTCCTATTCGAATAACTTCTTGAGATGCCCCTTTAGGGAGCTGGATTTTATACAATAGGCGTAAATCATAAAGTCCTTGTAAGAAGGCAGCTCGTGCTAAAATAGAAGAAGCTGCTACAACTAAATCACTCTCAGCTCGATGACGTTGTGTCAACTCTAAATCGAGCTGTTGTTGTTTTAAAGCGTTTAAAACAACAACTTCATTAGCAAATTGATCAATAATTACTCGTTTGCAATGTGTTTCTTGCACAAGCTCTGCAATAGCAGTTGCATGTCCCCATGCTAGCAGGCGATTAAGATTTTGAAAACGAGCGTAGAGTTGGTTATAGGTTTTAGGTTTGAGAATAACCAGTGTATGAGGGCAAATTGCTTTGATTTTAGAAGCAAGTGCAATCACTGCAGGATCGGAAAGCGTTTTACTATCTCGTATTCCTAAAGTTAATAAGGCTTCGATTTTTTTCTTATCTGCATAGACTGCTGCAATACATAAAGGGCCAAAAAAATCCCCTTTGCCAGCTTCATCTACCCCAATCCTCTCTGAGGTATCGTTCGGTTCTGGATTTGAGTAAATAAGGGTTTGTAAGATTTGAGGTTCTATGTAAAATCTAATAAACTCATCCATCTCTTTTCCTTGTATCATCAGTTTTCCAGATGTGTACAAAGTGCAACTAATTCCTTTTTTTTTTGCTGAAAAAAACGTATAAGCAGGTGTAGTCAAGGAAAATCCTTGATCGATGAGATCTTCGCGCAACTGATCTTTCAGCTTGAGATCCATGGTTGTTACAAAACAAGAACGCTTTTGAAATGTCATTTTAATCTAAAAATAATGAAATTATTGTAATTTTACATTGATTTTGAAAAAAAACAAGGATAAATTTGCAATTAAAATGCTAAGATACTTCCTAAAGATGGGAATATTATTCATGATTAGTGCTTGAAATTCTGAAGGAGGGGGATATGAGTGCAGAACTTAAAAACGTAGGAGAGCTTTTTAAAGCTAAACGCCAAGAATTGAATGTATCATTGAAAGAAGCAGAGAATGCAACCTCTATTCGTTCTAGTTATCTAGAAGCAATCGAAGAGGGAGAAATAGACCAATACATCTCTGGAGTGTATGCTCTAGGATTTATGAAGCAGTACGCGCAATTTTTAGGAGTAGACATCGAGCATATGATTCGCCAAAACCCTCAAGTTTTTCATATGCCAGAAGAAAAACATGAGTTTTCTTATGGTATTGGAACTTTAGAAGTGCGCGGTAGTATGGGTGGAGGAGTTAAATGGTTACCTAATTTGCTATGGGTTGCTGTTGCTGCCTTTGTATTGGTTATTGCATGGTATCTAGCAAAATTCTTAGGAGTTCTTTAAAAAACTAAAATCAAGGAGGGATAATTTATGATAATGACTCACTTCGGGGATTATGAGTTGTTAAGACCTTTGGGACGAGGAGCCCTAGGACAGACCTATCTTGCAGAACATCGTTTATTGCAAAAACAATACATTGTAAAAGTTTTACCCGAAGAGCTTTCTTCCGATACCGATTTTATTGCCCGATTTGAAGCACACATTGCTCAGCTGGCTCATTTAAACCATCCTCATATTGCAAAAATTTACAACGCATTGTTTTTGGATAAGCGCTATGCAATTATTATGGAAGCTGTTTTAGATGAAGATCAGCAACCCAGCTTAAATCTATCTCAGTTTTTACAGAAATTTCCTGATTTGCCAGAAGAGACGATTCTCTGCTTTGCTCAGCAAGTTAGTTCTGCTCTTGATTATGCCCACACCCAAGAAAAGCCGCTTGCTCATGGAACATTGAAACTTAGCAACATTCTGGTTCGTTATACCTCCAAAGGACCAGAAGCTATTGTGACAGATTTTGGTTTATCACATATCATTGGGCCACTAGCTGTTTTGAGTCGCATCTATCATGCAATGAGCTCTTTTTACGGTTTGGAAATAGGTTGTGACACAAATGGCAAAAGTTATGCAACGGGGCCCTGGGATGAAGCTTGTGCTAAGGAAGTTCATCGTTCTTTTATTGAGCAATTTCCTTTTTTAGCTCCAGAGCAAAAAAGACAATTTCATTGGATAAGCCAGCCTAAAGCAGATGCATGGGCTTTTGGCGTGTTATTATATTATCTTTTGATGCGTAAATTTCCTGAGGGTTTTTTTGCACTTCCTTCTCAAAAAATCTCTGATTTAAAATGGCAATGGGATGCTTTGATTTGTAGTTGCCTGCAAACAGAACCTGAAATGCGTTTAGGACCCTTGCAAGAAAAAATGAGCGAATTGGTCAATATTTCTGCTCTTTCTTCTTGTGAAGCGCATTTAGAAAGGTTACAAGCAGAAAAATACATTATGGGAACGAAGGTTTCCTTTACCACAGCCTGTCGTGCCAAGCCCATCTTGAACCCACAAGAACTAACAAGACCCTCCTTTGAGCCAGATCCCGGGGCTATTTTTCAAGCAGAAATGACGGTTTCTCCTTATAAGCCAAAACCGCAAGAAGAAAAAGCTATTCAGCCTATTTTAACTGACATGGTGATCATTCCTTCCGGTGCTTATTTAAGAGGGAGCAATCAAGGTGCACGTGATGAACACCCGCGACATTTAATTCACATGCATTCTTTTGCTTTAGATATTCATCCTGTAACCAATGAGCAATTCGCCCGTTTTTTAGAAGCAATGGGAGGGGAAAAAGATGGGCAAAACAATGATATCATCCGCTTGCGTGAATCTCGAATTAAACGCAGTGGAGGAAAGCTTAGCATTGAATCAGGTTATGCTAAACACCCTGTGGTAGGCATTACATGGTATGGAGCCGTAGCTTATGCTAAATGGGTGGGAAAAAGGCTTCCAACGGAAGCTGAATGGGAGATTGCCTCCTATGGAGGGAAAGAGGATTTCCTTTATCCAACAGGGCAAGACATAGATCGAACACAGGCTAACTTCTTCAGCTCTGACACTACAGCTCTGCTTAGCTATCCTCCTAATGAATACGGTCTCTATGATATGGCAGGTAATGTTTACGAGTGGTGTCAAGATTGGTATGATTACCAATATTACGATCTGTCTATTCAAGAACCAAATCATCCCCAAGGACCGCAGCAAGGAGTATATCGCGTATTGCGTGGGGGCTGCTGGAAAAGCTTAAAAGAAGATCTTAGATGTTCTCATAGACATCGAAACAATCCGGGCACCATGAACGGAACCTATGGATTTCGTTGTGCAGCTGATGTAGCGATTTCTTCTTAAAGCAAGTAAGAGGCTGTTACTTGGACAGGAAGTATTAATGCTTTTTCTAAAAGATAGATCAACCAAGAATCTTTGGAAGATGTTCCTGTTTGATAAGCCTCAATTTTTTCTTTTAGGAGGCATGTTTCTTTCATGTTTAATTCTATAGTTTGTAAAGCTTGTTCGTTTTCTCCAAAGTCTACCATAACAAAGGGCTCATCCTCATCAGACGCAATGATAGAATTAAGCGTTGTATTTAATCTCTCAAGAGAAGTTAAGTTTACCATTTCTTCTTTTGCATAAAGAAAAACAAGAACCTCATTCTGCAATGTATTTAATTCAGCTTGTTTTGCTTTTATCTCAGCTAATTTTGTATTTGTATAAAAATAGAGCTCTTTCGAAACTAGAAAATAAAGAAGCCCTTGTATAAAATAATGCCCTTAAAAGCACGTAAGGGCA
>PSRO01000031.1 GCA_003176115.1 Chlamydiota bacterium
CAATCTGTCTTTGTTAGAAAAGAAAAAAGACCATACAACATAGCAAAAATTTATATTCAATGCAAGATAGGTTCTTGGTCATTGTCAACTAAGGCATTGCTAAGCCGGCTTAAATTTGACAATAATTTCTTATATATTTAATAATATAAGTCAATATTGATTCATTAAGGGCAAATAATGACTTTAGATCGAGTCTCGTCAGATCCTGCTTTAGCAGTTCCCTTAGAGATTGTTCCTTTCAAAAAGAGAAAGCGTATCTTTGACATTCTATTTAGCTTAGTAGCTTTACTTTTGGGACTTCCATTTTTTATAGTCATTGCATTTTTGATTAAACTCTCTTCGAAAGGGCCCATTTTTTACTGTAGCCTGAGGCTGGGGCATAAAGGTCAGCTATTTAAATTTTGGAAGTTTCGTTCTATGCATTGTGATGCAGATTCTCGTTTACAGCATTTGCTTAAGCACCAACCTAAGTTGAACAGGGAATGGAAAAAGTTTTTTAAACTAAAAAATGACCCAAGGCTAACCTATCTAGGCAGATTGATCCGCAAAACCTCGCTTGATGAACTTCCTCAGTTTTGGAATGTATTAAAGGGAGATTTGAGCATCGTTGGACCAAGACCTTATTTACCTCGCGAGGAAAAGAGAATTAAAGAGCTAATTGGAAGCAATATTGATGTTCTATTCTCTGTTAAACCAGGACTTACAGGTATATGGCAAACCTCAGGGAGAAGTGCTTTGAGTTTTGAGAAGAGAATTGCATTAGATTTAAGCTATATTCAAACGCACTCTTTCTTGCTTGACATGCAATTAATTGCAAAAACAATTCCTGAGATGATCGCCTCTAAAGGAGCATTTTAGTAATCCTTTCATGGCTTCTATTCCTCTTCTATATGTATTCTTAGTTACTTTGTTATGCACACTATTTAGCACAGCGGTTTATCCTCAGATACATTTAATTCCCTTTACTGCTTTTTTTGCTCTTCTTTACTTACGTAATTCCTTGGTTTCTTCTCTTTGGATTGCTTTAGGATGTGGTTTATTATTAGATCTAATAAACTCTGATTTGCGTTTTGGTTTCTATGCACTAAATGCATGCTTGACAACTCTTTTATTGCACAGGCAAAAAAAACATTTTTTTGAAGAAAAACTACACTCGATTTGTTTGTTGACAGGATTAATTAGCGCATCCATGACTATATTACAATGGATTTTTTACTGCGCAACTCAACTAGAGTGTCATTTATCTTGGAAGTTAGTTTTCATCGATTTTATGTTACTGCCTATTTGTGATGCACTTGCTGTTTTTTTATGGATATATCTCCCTGTGATATTGTTTATTTATTCGAGAAAAATGCATTGGAAAGCTATGATTGGCCGTGATTCTTCTTATAAAGACTAAAATTCAAATTAAGCGGTTTTATGTCCAAAATCATTAAAGAATGGGCCTCTTTTGCTACGGAAATAGCTCTTTCAGCTGGCGATGTTTTAAGAAAAGGCTTTGGTTCTCCATTTGCCATTAGTTCAAAACCCGGTAAACAAAATCTAGTAACAGAGTATGATAAAGCCTCTGAGAACCTCCTAATTACGGCTATTAAAAGCTGCTATCCCACCCATTCAATTATTGCAGAAGAAGGCGGCTTTTATATACAACAAGAAAGTCAAGTCACTTGGATTATTGATCCCCTAGACGGTACTGTGAATTTTGCCCATGAAATTCCTCTTTTTTCAATTAGTATTGCTGTAGCTGTTGATAAAGAAATAGCCTGTGGTGTTGTGTATCAACCTATGACAAGAGAATTATTTGTTGCGCAAAAACAAGAAGGAGCTTTTCTTAATGGTCGACTACTTAATGTTTCTCCAGTATCACAAATAAATCAAGCCCTCCTAGCAACGGGGTTTCCTTATGATGTACATAAAGATCCTCTACATTGTATAGAGAATTTCTCTAAAATCTTAAGAACAGGAACGCCTATTCGTAGGTTAGGTTCTGCGGCTATTGATTTAGCATACGTAGCTGCGGGACGTTTTGATGGCTTTTGGGAAGTAGGCCTTAATAGCTGGGATATGGCAGCAGGAATGCTTCTAGTAAAAGAAGCAGGAGGAATGGTAACTCATTATGATGGAACGGAGCATCAAATTTTTGGATATTATAACCTTTTAGCAACAAATAAATATCTACATCCAATTATGATTGATTACTTAAATAAAGGTAAAATATGAAACTCATTGACGGCGTATCCATTGCAAAAATAATTCAAGAGAGAATCAAATCCGCTATTGCCAAACTACAAAACCGCTCTCCCGGATTAGCTTTCGTGCGTGTAGGGGACAATCCTGCTTCCCATAGCTATATTCGCATAAAAAAAAAGCGCTGTGAAGAAGTAGGTATTATTTCTTTTGATATTGAGCTCCCCTCCCATGTTTCAGAAGCCCAAGTCATTTTAGAAATTAAACGTTTAAATCTAGATCCTGTAGTAGATGGCATTTTGGTACAACTGCCTTTGCCAGAGCATATAAATCCTTTCCTAATTATGCAAATGATTGACCCTGAAAAAGATGTAGATGGATTTAATCCCTTTAACATGGGTAAGCTATTACTCGGAGAAAGAGATGGGTTTATTCCTTGCACACCTCACGGCATTCATGTATTATTAACGCAATCTCAGATTCCTTTATTAGGTAAACACGTTGTTATCGTAGGAAGAAGTAATATCGTTGGAAAGCCTTTAGCAGCGCTTTTAATGCAAAAAGCCCCACATTGCAACGCAACAGTTACTTTAGTACATAGTTTTTCTGAGAAGCTAGAAGAAATTTGTAGACAAGCGGATATTTTAATTGCAGCTATTGGCAAACCAGCTTTCATTAAAAAAACTATGGTTAAACCTCGAGCAGTGGTAATTGATGTAGGAATTAACCATATTATAAATAACCAAGGAGAAAAACAGATTGTAGGAGATGTTGCTTTTGATGAAGTAGCTCCTAATTGTTCTTATATTACTCCCGTTCCAGGGGGTGTAGGTCCCATGACAATTTCTATACTCCTTAGTAATACCCTCTTAAGCTACCAGAGAAAGCTGAAATGATGATTTGATTTTTTCTTTAATTGGTATATGTCTTAAATACATTTTTATCATATGAATATACAATGAAATATACAGTTTTTTTTGATTTAGGTAATGTGCTTTTATTCTTCGATCATCATAAAATGAAGCAACAAGTTGCTACTTGCTGTAATTTGAGCTTAGAAGAAACTTCTTTTTTACTTCAAAAGTATCTTGATGGCTATGAAAGAGGTTCTATAACTACACAAACTCTGTATTCCGATGTAGTAGAGTTAGGAGGAAAACCTATTTCTTTTACCGATTTTACCCATGCCTTAAGCAACATTTTCCAACCTAACCTTCCCGTGATTGCTCTACTGGAAAAAATGAAAGATCGGGGGATAAAGCTCTTTCTTTTATCTAATACGTGCGATGCGCACTTTAGTTTTGCTCAAAAGCATTTTGCTTTCCTACAACTATTTGATGGGTTTATTCTATCTTATGAGGTTGGAGCTCGCAAACCAGAGAAAGAAATCTACCAAAAAGCTCTTGAAATAGGCAATTGTTCTCATAAAGAGTGTTTTTACATCGATGATGTCCCCGCCTTTGTACAAGCAGCGCGTTCTTTACACATTGATTCAGAGATTTATTTAAAGCCAGAGATACTTCACCATCATTTAATTCAAAGAGGAATCCTGTAATGGTAAAAAGAAAAAAGGGCCTTTCCTCTCAAAAATGCGCAAAGCTCATTCTTGAATGTATTCATAAAAGCTCCTATCAGCCTATAACCGCTGAGGAATTATTTATAGAAATTCACCTATCTCCTTCTTCATCGTCTACATTTCAGTTAGCCATTCATGATTTACTAAAAAGTAATCAGATCTGTTTGAGAAAAAAGAAATTGTATCCTATAAGACAAGGCCAGGAACAAATCTTAATCGGAACCCTTAGACTACACCCCAAAGGATTTGGATTTGTTATTCCCGATGAACGCACAAAATGGCCGCAAGATATTTTCATTCCTAAAAATTCTACAGAATCTGCTATCGATGCTGATCTGGTAGAAGTAGCAGTAAATACACATTCCTCTTCAGAAAAAGGGCCTGAAGGAAAAATTCTTTCTATTCTAAAAAGAGCTCATACCCAATTAGCTGGGACGATTTACGCTGTCCACTCTACCAGAGAACTTGCGGCTCATGTACCTTTACTAGGAAACAATAAACCTACTGTCATTCGTTCTTCTCCCTCTATTTCTTGTAAAATAGGAGATAGGGTCATTCTTCGTGTTGATGAATGGGGTTCTAAGGAAAAACCTACTATTTGTACAGTATCCCAAATTATTGGTAATATCATAGATCCTTCTTGCGATGTTACAGCAACAACTCTTGAATTTAATCTACGCTCTGATTTTCCTGAAAATGTACTCACAGAAGCAAAAGGTTTTGGAGGCAAAGTACGAGCTCCTGATCTTAAAAACAGAAGAGATTTAACAGGGCTTACTTGCTTTACTATAGATCCCGATACTGCAAAAGATTTTGATGATGCCCTTTCTTTAACTAAGGATGAAAAAGGACATTTTCATCTTGGGGTTCATATTGCAGATGTAGCTCACTATGTAAAATCCAACTCTCTTTTAGATCAAGAAGCCTTTTTAAGAGCTAATTCTACCTATTTCCCAGGCGCTTGTATCCCCATGCTACCAGAGGAGTTATCCAATCAACTCTGTAGCTTAAAAGCTCGGGTAAATCGTTTGACTGTGTCTGTATTAATAAAGATGGATCAAGATGGGAAAATCTTACATTTTGAAATCGTGCGCTCTTACATCAAAAGCGCAAAACGCTTTAGTTATTTTGAAGCTAAAGAAGTTTTAGATGGTAAGAAAAAAAATGTTCATGCTCCTACTCTACAATTAATGGTAGAGTTATGTCTACTGTTGAAGAAACAACGCCAAGAAAGAGGGAGTATTGATTTTTCCCTTCCAGAAATTTCTTTGATTATTGATGAAAATGGCTTGCCCTTAGGAGTAAAGAAAATTGAATATGATATTACGCATCAATTGGTTGAAGAATTTATGCTTAAAGCTAATGAGCTCGTTGCCTTAGAACTAACCAATAGGGGCAAGCAACTCATTTACCGTGTGCATGAAGAACCTAACCCAGAAAATATCAGAGAATTTTTTGCATTGGCGCGTACATTTGGATTAAATGTATCTAGTAATAGTACTTTTAAAGATATACCAGAGCTATTTCAGCAAGCTCAAGAAAGCCCATTTTTATCTCAGCTCTCTATAGCATTTATTCGCAGCATGAAATTAGCTCAGTATTCCACAGAGAATATGGGGCATTTTGGTCTTTGCTTAGAACACTATTGTCATTTTACAAGTCCTATTCGACGCTATAGCGATTTGATCATTCAAAGACTGCTCTTTAATGAAGAGCCAAAAGAGCTTGATCTAAAAGAAATAGCCACTCATTGCTCCGAACAAGAGAGAATTAGTTTCCGAGCAGAAAACAGCGTTCTCATCTTGAAAAAGCTTCGTTTATTGGAAAAGGAGTTTCTCAAAGATCCTCTTCGATACCATGCAGCAATAGTAACCAAAATTAAGCCTTTTGGCCTATACTTTGAGCTTACAGAATTAATGTTAGAAGGATTTTTGCATATCTCCGAACTTGAAGACGATTATTTTATTTTTGATGAGAGATCTTCTATCTTAAAGGGACGTTTTACAGGGCATGTACATAGACTAGGAGAAAAAGTATCCGTGCAAATAGTACGTATTGACCTTATTTTCCTAGAAAGCCGCTGGATGCTTAAGCAAGAGCAAAACTCCCCAAAAAAACGCAAGAGAAACCGATGAGTTTCACACTTCCTATTTCTTTTTATCAACGCGAAGATGTAGAGCAAATAGCACGCGAACTATTAGGAAAGCTTTTGTTAACCCACATGAACAATCAGATTACCGGCGGCATAATTATAGAAACAGAAGCTTATAAGGGCGCAGAAGATAAGGCCTGTCATGCCTATAATTACCGTAAAACCAAACGCAATCATGCAATGTATCAAAATGGAGGAATTACTTATGTTTATCTGTGTTATGGAATCCATTATCTTTTAAATGTGGTTACCCATACAGAAGGTGTTCCTCATGCAGTATTAATTCGGGCAATTTTTCCAACTTTTGGAATTGAGACTATGTTAAAAAGGCGCAAGAAAAATTCTTTAAATCCTAAATTAACTAATGGTCCGGGTAGTGTATGCCAGGCTTTAGGAATCGATATTACTCACAATGCAACTCCTCTTAACTCCCCCTGTATCTGGATCGCAAACAGCGATGTATTCATAGATCAAAAGCAAATAACCCAAGGTCCTCGTATTGGAGTTGACTACGCTGGCCAGGATGCGCTTTTACCTTGGCGTTTTAAACTTGAAAAACTATATTATTAGAATCATAAAAAATAAAGAGGAGCAATGAAAAAATACTTTCTTACAGGCCTTGTTATCTTACTTCCTCTTGCTGTAACTATTGCTGTTTTACTATTTTTAATCAATTTTCTAACACAGCCTTTTATTGGCGTGGTTTCTGCTGTTTTATCAAAAATGAACCTACTAAATCGAAATTTTCTTTTTTTATCCTCAGAGCACCTCGTCCGCTACACAAGCCAGGTAGTCATTCTTATTTTATTATTTATTATTACTGTTTTACTAGGAGCAATCACTCGCTGGTTTGTCATCAATTCGCTGTTCCGACTAGGCGATAAGATCATTCACCGAATTCCTATTGTAAACACCGTATATAAAACCACTCAGGATATTATTAAAACACTTTTTTCTAAGGATAAGAACTCATTTAAACAAGTTGTGATGGTGCCTTTTCCCAGAGAAGGGGTCTATGTAATTGGACTTGTTTCTCGAGATTCTCCTGAGGTATGCTCTCATTCTACAAATCAGGATCTAGTTTCTGTGTTGATCCCAACTACGCCTAATCCCACAACGGGATTTCTTTTAATGTATCCTCGAGAACAACTTTTATGTATTGACATGCGACCAGAAGATGCTATTAAATATATTGTTTCCTGTGGTGTCATTGTTCCACCCGTGAAGCCAAGTGCCCCTTTATGAGAAAATATTTTTTTGCAGGATTCATCGCTCTTTTACCCCTGGTATTAACCTGCATCATTGTTATTTGGTTGGTAGATCTAGTTACCACTCCCCTTATCGGTTTTATTCAAGATATTTTAATACACCACCCGCAAATGCCTTTTTTCTCTTTGGCTAATCATGAAGTGCTTGTCAAAGTTTTAAGCCGTGTGTTTGCCTTAGCTTTCTGGATTGTTGTCATTTTTATTCTCGGCTTTTTCAGCAGAAAATTTTTCCTCCGCTCATTTTTACATCTTACCGATCACCTTTTCTCTCGCTTGCCTTTTGTAAAAAAAATTTATAAAACCAGTCACGACTTAATAAAAGTAGTCTTTTCTGGGAAAGAAAAGACATTTAAACAAACAGTACTCGTCCCTTTTCCACATAAAGAGGTTTTTGCTCTTGGCTTTGTAACCAGTGAAGCACTGCCAGAAATCTTTACTAAACTAGCCTCTGCTATAGAAATTGCCGTATTTGTTCCTACAGCTCCTCATCCTATGTCTGGTTTTATCCTTTTAACGCCTAAAGACTTAAGCTATCCTGTTGATGTATCGGTAGAAGACGCTTTTAAATTTTTAATCTCCTGCGGTGTCATTCACCCCATACAAAACCCTGCAAGCTAACCCACAAAGAAAAAATTTAAATATCTTTTCTATAAACTGAGGACTTGCTATTTTAGCCAAAAATTCATACAATTTCTCATCATAGAAAAGACACTTAGGAGCTTATGTTATGGTCCGTTTAAGCAAACAAGAAAGAATTCGCAGTATATCCCCCCGTCGCCCTAGCCGCCCTTCGATTAAAACAGGCCCTAAAAAGGATAATCTCCCTCAAGGGTTTAAAGTCCATGCGAATGCAATTGATACAGAGTTAGCCCAAAGGGCTTTTATCCCTAAAATCAAATAATTTAAAAAGGCAAGAAAGAGTTATGTCTAGACACCCAAGTTATGGAAAATCAAGCAAATCCGCTAAAAAACGCAATGTCCTTAAAAGGTTTGAAAGGGTTGACGTTTTGCGTCGTCTTGGCAAATGGAAAGATGGAGAAAATGTAAAAGTAACCAACTTACCCAAAACACCTAATTCTTTCTAGTTTTGCAAATAAACCTTTTAAATTCTCAAAAAGACCTCCGCTTTTCTAAGGTTAAAATGAAAAAGGTGGTCTTTTTTTTATTCGAATTTCTGCAAATCAAAACAAATGAGATAAGCATTCAATTTGTCTCTGAAAAAAGGATCTCTCAACTGCACGCCTTTTTTTTCCAAGACCCCACTCCAACAGATTGTATTACTTTTCCGATAGATTCTATTACATGTAAATCCCATAGATATCACCTTTTAGGTGAAATATTTATTTGCCCCAAAATTGCTAAGCAGTATGCTGAAAAACATCGTATAAATCCTTTTGAAGAACTATGTCGTTATGTAGTTCACGGAATTTTACATTTAATGGGTTTTGAAGACGAAAACCCCGACTCAAGAGCTCAAATGAAAAGAAAAGAAAACGCTTGTCTAAGAAACTTGAGACAAAGAGGGTTACTTGAATCAAATTAAAGGAACACTATTTTGACCACTTTTTATGGTGTGATCACTTTTTTATTCTTAATAGGGTCCAGCGCTTTAACTGCTATTTCTATTGCTCTACAACAAATGGGGAAGCTACAAGTAGAAGATTATTTAAAACAAAAGCACCTCCCTTTATTTTTTCGTTACTTCCTCCAGGTTTTTTTTGGTAAACAAAAATGGGAAGGCATTCTTTTTTCCTTGAGCTTTACAAAACACATTCTGCGCATTGGATTTGTTTTAACGGCTTTTTTTCTTTTGATAAACCAAAAAACATTTCGCAATAATGTATCTGGAGAAATGATTTATGATCAAAAAGCGATTATTTTTATTGTCTGTGCAATTATTCTTACTTCACTGACAACAGACTGCCTTTTTAGTCTATTTGGTCGCTTTAAGCCAAAAAAGACCCTATCTATCTTAGCTGCGCCTTGTTCTCTGATTTTATCTCTGTGTATTCCTTTAACAGCTCCTTTTTTTAGATTGATACAACTACTCTCTGCTAAGTTTTCTCAAGATAAAAAAAGCCCCCTTGGTTTTCGACTTAAGGACAAGATTCATGAGTTATTACAAGAAACAGAATTAGGGGCTTATTTAGATGCCAATGAACAAAAACTCATCGGCTCTATAGTATCTTTTAAAGAAAGGATTGTCAGAGAAGTTATGGTTCCTAGGGTTAATCTAGTAAGCCTACCTTCAACAACCTCTGTAATAGAAGCCGCTAAAGTTTTTCTTACGGAAAACTTTAGTCGTATCCCTGTTTACAAAGACACTGTTGACAATATGGTCGGGGTTCTGCTCTATAAAGACATTTTAAAAGTGCATATCGAACACCAAAACGATATTAAGTTGCTTTCTTCCTCTATAGAAAAAATCATCAAACCTGTTCTCTACACCCCAGAAACCAAAAAAATTGCTTATTTATTACAAGAATTTCGCAGTAAACAAATCCATCTTGCCATTGTAGTGGATGAATGGGGAGGAACAGAAGGAATTGTAACTATTGAAGATATCTTAGAAGAGTTAGTAGGAGAAATTGCTGATGAATACGATGTAGGCACAGAAAGTCTCTACACCGCACTACCCAACGCAGAAGGATGGATTATCAGCGCTAAGATGTCTATTATTGATATTGAAGCAGAATTAGGCATGCGCATCCCTCAGAGCCCCGAGTATGATACTATAGGAGGGTTTGTAGTACATCGAGCAGGTGCCATCCCCTCCAAAGGCTGGCGCTTACATCAAGATAACTTTGATCTAGAAATTTTAAGCTCCACCGAGCGTTCTATTGAAAAGATTAAAATTACTCATTGCCTTTAAATATCCTATTTTAGCTTATTTTTATGTAATTACAAACGATTTCTTTTGTTGCCAATATTCCATAGAGATCAAAGAAAGATTTTCTATCAATGCCAAAGGAGCCTTCTTTGTGGTTAATGTCTATATTTTGAAGAAAATGCATGAGCTCTTCCCCGCTTTTTTCGTTATTATCTAACATCTTATTAATAGCATCATCATCTCCTTGCCTATTATTAAGAGTTGCCTTCTCTAGAGCATCGGGGTAGTCTTTCTGGAGAGCTGTAAGAAACAGCTTTTCCATTTGTTCATTTCCCGCTTTGATAGAGCTTGGTTTTTTTACTACAGAAAAAGAATCCCTGGGAAAAACATCTACTAATCCACTAATCTTAAAAACAGATGGATGAATTTCACCGTTTTTATCTGTAAAAGATTGGCTATCGTAATAGTAAGCTTCAGTCTCGTCAAATAAAATAGATCTGGTATGAGCCAACCCAATCATCTGCAAAGATAAAAGGCGCATTTTTGTTTCATTTCCAGAACGATCTTTTAAGCGAATTGTTTGAGGGGGAAGAGATCTCGGATTGTTAGTCCCATCTTGATTCGCGTTTATCTCAAAAGCAATTAGACAAGGCTGCTCTTTTATCTTGTTTTTTTCAAGTTTTTCGCTCAACACAGCTTCTATGTCTTCTAATGGAATTGTCTCTTTAAAAAGAGAGTCGTAAGAAAGTTTACAACCCAAGGTTTTTGCCACAGCTTCTTCAAGAATGGAAATATCTTTAAATGTATAGTTTTTTATTCCTAGTTTTACTAAAAGCTTTTTTTCAAAGTTCACTACAGTAGCTGTTTGACCTGCGTCATTTGAAATCAAATCCCGTATTTGGTTGAAGGCTTTTTCTGAGACAAATCCTTTGCTTCTTAAAGGATTCACGAGAGTATTACGCAGCAAATTTTTAAGATTTTTTTGTTCTGCAATGTCCTCAGAATGATCTTCTAATAGAAAATCATTTAGCGTAGTTGTAGCAAACAGCCCCATGAAAACTGCAGAAGCAGTACAACCGTTATTTCTTCCCTCTATCCCTAACCTTATACCCGTTTTTAGTTGCATATAAGCATTATCCTTATTTGCAAAAGCTTGAGTGGTCTTAACTTTTAGCGATGAAGGTAAAACTTCTGCCCTTTGCATCTTCTTTAAGAATTCCTTAACTTCTTCATCTCCCATGCGATTTTTTCTATTATCGCTTATTGTAAACTCTTGATCAACTTTTACTGAAGTTTGAGAGCTTTGCGAGCTATGAATATCATTTTCCCCTATCTCTTTACTTAACCTATGAACTTTTCCTACAGTTGAATTCTCATTTTTATTCCAAATTTCTACTGCTGTTCTCAGCAATGAACGAGAATGTTGATACCCAACCAAAGAAGAAGGAAGAGCTAGAATTGCTAAAACAATCCATCCCATTGATTTGATCACTTTTAAAGAAGTAGAAAAAAACGATTGTATATTACAATTATTAATTGGGCTTATCATATTAAAGAACTATTTTTTAGTTTTAATCGATTAAAAACATAAACTAGGTTTATATAAACTATTGAGTTCTTATTTTTCAACTTAAAATTGAAGTAATAAAATATATATTTGAATCCATTTAAAGATTAATGCGTCCTGTATCTAGCCTACTTTGTAAAGTAGCAGCCATTTCTTGTCGTAGTTGCTTACCATTAGAAGAAAGAGAAGTTTCAAAATAATTAGGATATCGACCACTTGGGATAAAATTCGTGAACATCCTTGTTTGGACAAAGTCTAGAACATGAGCACCACAATCAACTTTATTGAATAAAGATTGAGGACCATTTATATTACGAATAATCGAAGGTTTCTCACCTGGAAAACTAATTCCACTGAGCTTCTCTAAAAACTCTTGAGTAGGCACGTTTTGTGGTAGATTTCGATCTACTAAACTGCCAAATATAGAATAAAATAGGTTTCCTTTGGGATCAAAATACTCTACTTGCTGTTTTCCCATATCAATTACAGCTACTACGGCATGCTGCTCATGAAACAAATTCCTTTCTAATAAAAAAGGCACAAAAACCAACCCCCTTTTTTTAGAAAACAACCCCGCTTCTTCTATTTTTGTTGTAATTCTTGTTAAAAATTTCTGAAGGTTAAGTCCTGAACCATATAAAAGACTCGTATCAAAATGAAAATCAAGATTTTGTTCTGTATTTTTTAAATAATCAATGTAGGCTTCTGCTGAGCGAGAACCCAAACAATCAACTCCTTCAAATTGTTTAATTGCATCTTCATAAAGAGCTTCTTTTTCTTCTTGCGGCGTCTTCGTTACATAATCTTCATTTAAAGTCATACCAATAATACTAAAGTCTTCAAAGTCATCTTCTGTATGCAATGCTTTAGAGGCAACTTGATCTGTTTTTTGCGTATCAGATCTTTCTTTCTTACTCCAAATAGCGACTAGTTTTTTCCATGCAAAATAAGAACCAATCACAGTAGGAAGAGCCAAAATGGCCACTGCAACCCAGCCTAGGGACTGAATGGTCTTTAGAGATTTAAAGATAAATGTTTGTTTATTGTTAATTGGATTTATTTTCATTATAATGATCCTATTTACATTTTTAACTAATTCTATCATAAAATTGTTTATGAAAAATAAAGATTGTTAATCTTTTTCAAAGATTTTAATGACAAAAAAAATCCTTTATTTTTAAGCCTCTTGCTAAAGAATCACCTTATCAGGCACAATATCAGTTCGTTGGATAATATCAGGAGATTTCATGCGTCGATCGATCTGTTATTGCGAGCCTAATTTGGCTTTTGCTGGTCAAGTTTCCAATTGGAAATTTTTTTACACTACCGCTGTCACGCTGCCTAAAGGCACTATTTTAAAATTCAACCTGGTTTCTCAAGGAAGAATTAGCGACTGGCAAATACCTGAGGTCAGCTCTCAAGAAAAGAAAAATCAAATCTGGCTCCAAACACCTGAAGGTAAGTCCATTAGCGCTAAAAAGACGGATGTGTCTTCTTTTGAATTCTGCCTGAGCTCCGAGCTAAAAACCGGAGAAACGGCAATCATTATCATGGGAGCTAGCGAAGAGCGCTCAAAAGAAGGAAATCGAGCTCAAACCTTTTTGCAGAGAAAGCGAGCTTTTCATCTTTATATCGATCCTAGAGGAAAAGGCGACTGGAAAGAGCCTGAGATTTTTACTTTAGATGTTAAGGGAAGCTCTCTAGAAAATATTCGCATCATAGCCCCTTCATTGGTTTCTAAAAATAAGCGTTTTGATGTGATTATTCGCTTTGAGGACTGCTATGGGAATTTAACTCATCAGGCACCTGAGGGCACTTTAATTGAACTTTCTTATAAAAATTTGCGAGAGAATTTAAATTGGAAACTATTTGTTCCAGAAACCGGGTTTATCAATATTCCTAATCTGTATTTTGGAGAAGCTGGAATCTATAGGATTGAATTACGCAATCTAACGACAAAAGAGATATTTTACTCACCTCCTGTTAAATGCTCTACAGACTCAGCTGCGGATAAAAGCATTTTCTGGGGACAGTTACATGGTGAATCAGAACGATTTGATGCAGGTGAAAATATTGAAACCTGTCTTCGCTATCTACGTGATGAGAAAAACTTTCACTTCTTTGCTACCTCCTGTTTTGAAAGTACAGAAGAAACTTCTAATGATACATGGAAAATCATTTCCTCACAAATTGCTGAATTTAATGAAGACTTAAGGTTTTCTACCTTTTTAGGATTTCAATGGGTTGGAAAACCGTTGGAAGAAGGAATTCATCAATTGATTTATTCTAAAGATAACAAACCTATTTTGCGCAAAAAAGATGCAAAAAATAGCTCCTTGAAAAAGATCTATAGAGCCCATTCCCCAAAAGAAATCTTATCTATTACTTCTTTTAGTATGGCAAAAGGTATGGAGACAAGCTTTAAAGAATTTGACCCTGATTTTGAAAGAGTTGTGGAAATTTACAATTGTTGGGGTTCTTCTGAATGTTTAGAAAAAGAAGGAAATCTCAGACCGATCACGGCAAAAGCCAAGGAAATCGTAGAATCAGAAAATGGATCTATCAGGCAGGCTTTAAACCGCAACTGTCGTTTTGGTTTTGTTGCAGGTGGGTTAGATGATCGTGGCGTATACAATGGTCTTTATGAAGGCTCTCAAGCACAATACTCTGCTGGTTTAACTGCAATCATAGCGCCTGAGCAAACAAGAGAATCTCTTTTTCAGGCACTTTATCAAAGATCTTGCTATGCAACTACTGGGGCTAGAATTGTATTAGGGTTTTTCATTGCAGGAGCATGTATGGGAAGCGAGTTAAACACAAAAATCAAACCTGGCTTGATTTTCAATCGTCACATTACAGGTTTTGTAGCAACAACAGAGAACATTAAAGAAATTGTCATTGTTCGCAATGGTATTCCATTCAAGGAGATTAAACCTAATCAAACGGAATATGAATTCGCTATTGATGATACAGAATCTATTACAAAGATCTCTTTGCAATCCCCTGATGAACGTCCTCCCTTTATCTATTACTATCTTAGAGTAACACAAGAAAATGGCCAGATTGCATGGAGCTCCCCTATCTGGGTTGATCATACAGAGCTTCTCATTCACAAGGCGCCTTCTAAAAAGCTTAAGAAAAAAGAAGATACTAGCTAACCTAGTTTTTTTAATCTTTACAAGAGTCTTACATGTTGGTTCTAGCATCCAGCTCCCCTAGGCGTGCAGAAATTTTGCGCTATTTCTCCCTTCCTTTTATCCAGCATCCCTCTCATTTTGATGAAAGTGTCATTCTTTTTCATAAAGATCCTGAGTCTTATGCTAAAGAACTTGCTGAAAAGAAGGCCTCTCTTGTTACAGATACTTTTTCTCAAGAGGTTGTTTTAGCTGCGGATACAGTCGTGTATTTTAAGGAAAAAATCTATAATAAGCCTAAAAACCCAGAAGAAGCTTTCACTATGCTACTAGAGCTCTCTAATCAGTGGCACGTAGTGATAACTGCTGTTGCTGTATGTAAAAAAGATGTTTGTTATAGTGCTTTAGAGAAATCCTATGTTCTTTTTAACCCACTTACAGAAGAGCAAATCAGGCTCTATCATAAAAGCGATCCTTGCTTAGACAAAGCAGGTGGATATGGAATCCAAGGCTCTGGTAGTATCTTAGTCAATCGAATTATAGGATGTTATTACAATATAATCGGGTTACCGATTAATCTAGTAGCAGATCTTCTTTCTAAAATGCAGGTAAATCTATGGCATTATTTAAAAAAATCTTGAAGTTACTCATGTGCCTGTCTCTTATCTATTCTTATTTACAAGCAGAAACCTCACAAGCGGAAATAACTAAGGTTCATCCATTGCATATTTTTTATCTTGTACAATCCAAAGAGCTTTCGCAGGCAATCACCCTCTATCGACGGTATAAAGAAGAATTAGGGCGGCATGACTTTGAAATACTGCAACGCATGGCTGAAATGATTTTAGAACAAGGGGCTAAAAGTTCAGAGAGCGAAGAACAGCTCATTTCTTTATTAGGATTAAAAATTGCCGGAATTGAAACTACAAAAGAAATCTTAGAAGCAGGTATTACAAGTAGGCATCCAGAAGTACAACTTGTTACTTTACAATTAATCGGACAATTGCAAGACGATCGATTTGAATCTCTTTTAAATAGAGCAATGTCTTCTGGATTTTTGTACACACGGTTAGAAGCGGCTTATCAATTAGCGATTAGAAAAACGCGAAATTCCGTAGGTCAAGTAGAATCTCTCATGCATAAGTTACCCCCTGAAATGCGCTTTTTCTTTCCTCAATTTTTTGCTTTAGTTGGCTCCTCCGATGCCATTTTATTGCTTAAACAACTACTTGATGATCCTATGCAAAAGACACGCATTGAAGCTATTTTACATTCTGCAAAAGCTGGATATGAAGAGCTACTACCTAATATTCGTAGAAAAGCCACTCATATTAACCCTGCAGAGCAAGAAGCTTGCTGTTTTGCTCTGGGAGCCTTAAAAGATACACATGCTTTGTCTATCTTGCAAAATTTAAGCCTTTCTACTAATGACAATGTAAACTTAGCTGCCAATTATTCGCTATATTTACTAGGAGAAGAAAGCGCCAAAGAAAAGATTTTTTCTTTAGCAAAAGAGAAAAATCTATTTGCGATTGCAATACTAAGTAAAATTTTGGGATCGGAAAAAATATTAACTTCTCTTCTGCAAGCAAACCACCTGCAGATCCGTTTTAATGCTATGCTTTCTCTACTTGATTTAAAAGATGAGCGTTGCCTGCCTTATCTAAAGGAGTTTCTTGTTAGAGATAGTCGGGATTTTGGGTTTCAGCCTCAAATGACAATCGGCAATGCTTTTACGGCATGGAAGGTAGTCCCCTCTATGCAACAGCATATGAAGCACTCTGTTTATGACTTAATCGGTCTATCTTTATATATAAAAGAGGAAATATTAAAAAAATCTATTGAGCTATCTCCCAATGCTTTTGTGGATTTAGCCAGTTTTCTTTTTGATACAAGGCAATTAGAATTAATTCCTACAATAAGCTCTTTGTTGCAAAACCTACAAACCCCTAAAGCAATTGCTTTATTAGAAAAACATGCTCAAAGAGCAAAAACCCCCTTAATTCGCAACTATTGCAATCTTGCATTATTTCAACTCAATAAAAATATGCCTTCTAAGCAGCTCATCTTAGAATGGATTCGTTCTCAGCAAAATACGCAACTCATTCAATTTCGCCCCCTCTTACCAAGAAAGAGTTATTTTAAAGACAAAACCGCCTTTGAATTAACCCCCGAAGAGAATTCACAGCTACTAATCAGCTGCTATCAGGTAATTAGCAATCAACATACAGAAGAGGGTCTTGATATTTTACTAAATAGTTTACAACAGGGACATCAAAAAAATCGACCTTTGATCGCAGGTCTATTGATCCAAACCCTGCAATAGCTTTAAACTGCTAAATTCCACGATGTAACTTAAAATGACCATTCATGTATTTTCTGTTGATCTTTTCCCTTTGCTTCCTAAGCGTTCTAGCTTCTGAACCGACTTTATCTTGTTTTGAAAGCAGCTGTTCTGAATTAGATAATCTGACTATCGACTTAAAAAATCCTAGTTTTTCCAATGGAGTCCTTTCTACAGAAGAAGGAGGGGTAGCTAAAGCAAGTGGCTTACGGATTCAAGCTAGAAAAATGACTTATATCAATAAAACGGAAAATGGGATTTTTATACAAAAAATTTTAGCAGAAGATGATTTGATGCTAGAGCTCGGTAACCGTGTATTTGTAGGATCTCAGTTAGAATACGATTTTATCCACCGTAGAGGAACTGTTATCTGCGGCAAAACATTTGTGGATATGTGGTTTCTAGGTGGAGATAAAATTGATCTTTTAGAAGACGGAACTTTCTCTATTACAAATGCTTTTGTGACTACGTGTGAAAACCAAGATACGGATTGGGACCTACAAGCAAATATAGCCACTATTACAAAAAATCATCTATTATCTGCAAAAAACATTCATTTTCGGCTTTTTAAAGTCCCACTTTTCTGGCTTCCTATATTTAAAAGCAATTTGAAAGCGTTTCAAAATTCTCCTGTTCGCTATAAGGTAGTATGGGATAAAATTTTAGGACCAAGACTTACCGCACGCTATCGATTTTTTTCATGGAAGGACATAGACTGCTTCTTTCGTTTGGATTATCGAATAAAAAGAGGCTTTGGAGCGGCTTTAGAAACAGAATATCTTTCTCAAGATAAGCGCACCATTTTCGTTACACGTAGCTACGGAGCTCATGATAAAAGCTTCCCCTATGAAAAAGGCCCTCATAGGTATCGTTTACAGGGTTTGTATCATTATTTAAGCGAGGATCAAAAAACACAAGTTCACCTTACTTATGACAAATTAAGCGATTCGCAGATGGTTGGTGATTTTAAAAGTGAAGATTTTGAAATCAATACACAAAAACGCACACTCCTAACTATTTCCAAAGAATTTAACCAAGCTTTTTTACATTTCAATTTACAACCGCGCATTAATCCTTTTCAAAGCATTGATCAAGAGCTTCCTTTTTTCTTTTTAGGGATACGCCCCTTTACTTTAGGCTCCTCTGGAATTATCTCTATTAATAACTTTAACGGAGGGTTCCTTGATTACGTATATACTAATCCATTAAGGTCTCAGTTAGACGCTCTACACTTATCCGCTCAAACACGTGCAGGTAGAGTGCAAGCCTATCACGAACTCTACCGACCATTCTCTATTGGTCCTTTAATACTAACACCTAATATTGGAGCAACCGGAATTTTCTACAGCAATAACTCCTCTGATCAAGCGGTAATACAGGCTACTGCGTTTTATGGATTAGAAGCTTATACCCGTCTTGTTGCTTCCTACTCTTGTATGAGACATGTGGTTGAACCTTATGCACACGCACAAGGGTATACACGTCCAGTTTTAGGCTTAAACAAACACTTCTATTTCGACATAGATGATGGCTATACTCGACTCAATCAATTACGCATTGGTATACGCAGTGATATCATTCAACCTATTACTTCTCATTTCGCTCCTACTTTTACCAGTGATATTTACACTTATGGTTTTTTTGGAAAGCATGCCTTTGATAGAAATTTTCCTAAAGGGTATTTATCTCTTGGCTGCAATTTTTCCTCTATTGCTTTAAAAACCACCATTGCAAGAAATTTTGAAAATCAGGTTTGGGATTTTGTAAACGTATCTGCAGAATGGACATTGAATGAAGATGTAGCGCTTGCTGCTGAATTCCGACATCGAAGCGCCTTTGACTGGCGCAAGGCAAACCATAAAAACTTTTTACTAGATGTTGCAAGACCTATTTCTGCACTCCTAGATACTTCTCTTTCCGATCGGCGCAATACAATTCTAGCTCGTGGCTATCTTCGTCTAGGCCCTAAGTGGAGTTGTCTTGTGCAAACAAAACATGGATGGGGTCGGAAGGGTGAACCAAGCTATCATGCAGGGAAAATTGATCTTTTTACTATGCTTACCTGCAGCTGGCAGTTAAGGCTATCTTATGAGCGTCTGCCTAACGACAATCGCTTTACAGCAGCCATATCTTTGTTTAAATGATATTTTTTCTTAATTTCTTTGAGAAGCGGTTTCATTTCCCTAAGCGTTTTTGCATCGAGGTAATCGATAAAAAGCACACCATTGAGGTGATCATTTTCGTGCATGCGCACGCGCGCGTTATAGCCACTCATCTTTTCTATAAAAGGCTCTCCATTGAGATCTAAAGCTTTTATAATGACAAAGTCAACTCTTGCGACTTTATAGAGAAGATTAGGAATAGAAAGGCACCCTTCTTCTTCTTCCACTCGGTTTTTTCTAGGAAAGGATAGCTTTGGGTTGATATACACTCTAGGTTCAGATAACTTCCACCTATCATTTTCCAAATCGATATAATTGCGCAGAACAAATAAACGAATATCATGCCCTACTTGAGGAGCTGCTAAACCAATTCCATCATGTTTATCCATGATCGCAATCATGCTTTGCGTTAGCTGCTTAATTTCATTTGTGATTACAGTAATTGGTCTACAGATCTTTCTTAAAATAGGATCGCCATAATAGCGAAGAGCTGTCTGCATAAATCAATGCTGCACTTCTTCAATCACAGTAGGATTTAAAGAGGTCTTGCGACTTAAAGCTCCAGTCCATAGAGATAATACCACGCACGAGATAATAAAGATAATCCCTAAGTAAGCTGTAAATTTCTTTAAAACATCTGCTGTAGATGTACCAAACAAAGAATCTCCAGGATCTCCTCCAAAAGAGGCTCCTAAACCTAAACTTTTGCTCTCTTGTACTAATATCACAAGACATAAAACAGCGCAAAGCAGGATGAATAAAAAAATCACAGAATAAAAAACAAAAGTCATAACTTTCCTCTAAAAATTAACAATCTGGGCAAATGAGATCACATCTAAAGAAGCTCCTCCAACAAGCGCTCCATCAATATCGGGTTCTGCCATCAAACTCGATATGTTTTCCGGTTTTACCGACCCACCATATAATATAGGTAAATCATCGGCTACTCTTCTTCCCATGGAGTCTTTAATATAATTACGTATGAACGCATGCACATCTTGTGCTTCATCTTTAGTTGCCGTTTTACCGCTGCCTATAGCCCAAACAGGTTCATAAGCAATCACAACCCGCCTTACTTCCTCTTCATTCAAGGTCATTAGACACTCTTCAAGCTGAGTTCCCAAGGTAGCCTCTACTAGCCCCCCCTCTCTCTCTTTAAGAGTCTCTCCTACACATAAAATCGGCATGAGCTTTTCTTTAAGAGCAGCTTTAAGCTTGCGGTTAATCAATAGATTGCTTTCTTGAAAATACTCTCTTCGCTCTGAGTGGCCAATGAGAGAAAATTTCGCTCCACACTCCTTAATCATTTTTGCAGAAACCTCTCCTGTAAAAGCACCCTCTATTTGGTCATGAATATTTTGAGAACCGATCACAATAGAGCTATTACCCGCAGCTTCTACAGATGCTATAATCGCAGGATATGAAGGGGCTACAAAAATGCGTCTTTTTGAAGACACAATCAAAGGAATCAAACTATGGATAAAGCTTTTTGCCTCTTTAACAGACTTATACATCTTCCAGTTTGCAACAATAAGGGGTACGCGCGACATAAGACTTAAACCAACTTAAGATTTCAATAGCCGTAATTTTAATCGATTTTAGAACGGAAGGCAAGTCTAAAGAACAGAACCGTTTAACCTCAATCTTAATTTAAAGATATATCATTTTGTATTTTGTAATCAATAAAAAAATCATTTAATTAAAAACTAAGGTGTTTTTATAATCCACTTATTTATCCCACCAACGTAAATAAATTAATTTTAATTAATAGCAATTTAAAGTTAAATTGAATGTTATTATAAATAATGGTATAGTCTTACGTAATCTAAATATACATATGAGGATTTATATGATTTTTAAAACAAATTTTTTTTCTAATATGGCAGGAATGCCACTGCTATCCTTCCCAGGGATTATAAAGGTTCATCCATGTACTACAAATAAAGTAAGTGGTTTTGCAGGAGGCTTTTTTTCTAACATATGTTCTCATCTCTCTAAGATAATGGGACTTAAGTCTTTCAGCTTCCGAATACCTGCAAATCTCATGAACCAATTTCAGCGCAGTGCAGATTTTTATAAGCGATTCCCTCAATTGCACCCTACATTTCATGATTCTGGGTCAACCTATACTATGGTAAAGTTGATTAAGCCTATCTATTAAGCATCCAGGAGGCTTTTTTAAAAAGCCTCCTCTTTCTCTATAGATGCACTCTAAAAAGTTTTATATATCATAATTTTAAAAAAAATTTTATTATTTATAAATAAATGATAGTTGTTTAACTGAATTGACTTATATTATTTTAATAATTAAAATGTTTATATTAAAAGAAAATACCAAAGGAGGAAAACGATGACTTCTCTATTACAATCCGCAACTTCTGCAATACAAAAAGAAATGGTTTTTAATTCACATTGCCGCAACATGGCAAAAGACAATGCATTATTAGCATGTAACTACGTGAAGAGCACTTTCACAGGTATCTTAGCCCACCCTGTCCCTACCATCAGACAAACCAACCCCATTGGCTTAAAAGATCGATGCGTCCATCTTATTAAAGCACCTCTCTTACTATTAAGATCTCCCCTATTATATCTACCATTAATAAACAGGGTGACACAATTAGCCCTGCGTTTTCTATCCCCAGAATACTTTAACTTCAGAAGCTCCTCTCCTTTTCGCTACGTAAAATCAACTGAGTTAAAAATTAGATATAACGAAAATGCTCTTAATGCAGCTCATGCAAAGCTGCTTCTCCTAATAAATACTCGAGAAGGCAACGAATTCAATCCATCAACGTTTACTAATAAGGGTTTGCTTGATGCATATATTAAACTATCCCCTCCTTTGTCTATTGCTTTCATAAACTCTCCTGAGTTTAAAGAAGATCAAGTAAAAGCTAGGTATAGTAAGGATACTCGTTGTAAATTCGTAGAAAATTATTTTCAAGATGAAATCGCCAAAAAAGAAAAAATTGCTAATTCAACATGCTTTGCTACTTTTTTAGATTTATTGCAAGATGAACAAGCTTTGATGAAACTTGGATTTACCCAGCAAGAATGCTATGATATTTTCTTAAATGTTTCAGCGCCCCACCGCTCAGAATTAGAAAAATTAAGCAGTCTCTTTTAAGCCAATCATCTAAAAGGCATTTTTTCGATGCCTTTTTTTCTTTTTCTAAGATTCTTTTGGAGAATTGACCCATTGTTGTATTCTTCAGGCTATGGAAGAGATCTTTACCGTTTCTACACTTACCGCTGCTATTAAACACACTTTGGAATTAAAGTTTTTCTCGGTGTGCATTAAGGGAGAGATTAGCAATTTCAAAGCTCAATCCTCTGGGCATTTGTATTTTACTCTGAAAGATGCAGAAGCTCAGATCTCTTGTGTTTTATTTCGCTCTAACGCTAAAAATCTCACTCGTTCTCCTCAAAATGGGGATCAGGTGATTCTTCAAGGAGAGTTAAGCGTATACCCCCCTAGAGGTAATTATCAGATTATCGCTCGTAGTTTAAACTACATGGGAGTGGGGGAGCTTTTGATAAAATGGCATCAACTGAAAACCAAGTTGGAGCAACTGGGTTTTTTTGAAAGAGAAAAGAAAAAACCTTTGCCTAAACACCCCAAAAGCATCGGGGTTGTTACTTCTGCAACAGGTGCTGTTATTCAAGATATTTTACAAATACTTAAAAGAAGAGCTCCTGGTGTATCTATCCTGTTAAATCCTGTTACGGTGCAGGGAGAGACGGCTGCAAACGAGATCGCTCAAGCTATTGAAGACTTCAATAGGTATGAGTTAGCAGATGTGCTTATTGTAGGAAGAGGCGGTGGTAGCTTAGAGGATCTATGGGCCTTTAACGAAGAGATCGTAGCTTGCGCTATTTACCATTCTAAGATTCCGGTTATTTCTGCGGTTGGTCATGAAACAGATACCTGCATTGCTGATTTTGTAGCGGATCAAAGAGCTCCCACTCCATCTGCAGCAGCAGAGCTTGTAACGATTGAGAGCTCTCAACAGATTACCTATCTTCATTCATCCTATACGCAATTAAAAAATGCGATAAAAAGCCACCTTGCGCGTTACACAGAGAAGGTAGGCTTTATTTCACATCATCCTTTTATGAAAAACCCTCATGCTTTGTTGGAACCTCATTTTCAACGTATAGATAATTATGCAATAGATGTGAATCGCTCTGTTACTCAAACCATCCAAAAAAAAGGATGGCAGCTCTCTTTATTAACCACAAAGCTGCAGCACTTAAAACCTAGTTATCAACTACAGGAAATAAAACAAAGAATAGAAGCTATTGAAAAGCTACTTCAACAAACTATTTTACACAAACTTTATGAGTATAGAAATAAATTATCTTCTTTCTCTTGGTATAAAAAAATAGATGCAAAGCAAAATCAGTTAATTTGTGAAAAAAAATCCTCTCTTGCTAAAATAATTGCTCTATTACAAGCTGCTGATCCTAAATACTTATTGACAAAAGGATATGGCATTCTCTTTCATGAAAAAAACGATTCGGTTATTCTCTCTACAAAGGAAGTACTCCTTAATCAACAAGTCCGCCTAATGCTACAAGATGGACAATTGGGCTTAACTATACATACCATTAAACCTCTATGAAAGATGCTTCATTTGAAAGTTCCTATTTGCGTTTAGAAGAAATTTTAGAACAGATGAACTCTAAAAAAGTTTCTCTAGAAGAGTCATTAGCTCTTTATAAGGAAGCGGATTGTTTAATTAGTTCTTGTAATGAAAAATTAAAAAAAGCAGAGCAAGAAGTAGAAGTGTTGATGAAAAACCGAGAAGGAAGTCTAGTGATGGATCAAGAAGGAAAACCAGAAACAGCTCCTTTTTTACACACTAGTGAGCATTTCTCATGAGCTATCCACTGTTGAGTCAAATCTCTTCTCCTGAGCAAATTAAACATTTTTCTCTAGATTCTCTTAAGTTATTGGCTACAGAAATCAGACAAAAGATCATTGATGTGATGGCCATTAATGGTGGGCATCTAGCGTCTAACCTAGGCATTGTTGAACTCATGATTGCTTTACATCGCGTGTTTGACTCCCCTAGCGATAAATTTGTTTTTGATGTAAGTCATCAATCCTACCCTCACAAGCTTTTAACAGGGCGCTATCACAGGTTTGATCAGGTGCGCAAATTTAAAGGATTATGCGGCTTTTGCAATCCTAAAGAATCTAAACACGATCACTTTTATGCAGGTCATGCAGGCACCGCTCTATCTCTTGGCTTGGGTGTTGCAAAAAATCGCGATATAAATAAGCGCAGAGAGCACATTCTTCCTATAATAGGTGATGCTACTCTTACCTGCGGCCTTACATTAGAAGCTCTTAATAATATACCTAGAGATTTAAAAGATTTCATCGTGGTCTTAAATGATAATGCAATGTCAATCTCAGAAAACGTAGGAGCAATGAAGTATATTCTAAGCAGGTTTTTTAACCATCCCCGTTCTAATAAGATCTATCATGAAGTAGAGTCTTTGTTATCTAAATTTCCTGGCTTAGGCACGCAACTTGCCAAACAAGGACATAAACTTAAAGAGTCCTTAAAAAACCTCTTTAGCACAGCTCCTTTTTTTGAACAGTTTCATCTTGATTACGTTGGCCCTGTTGATGGACACGACATTAGCAAACTCATCTCCGTATTTGAAGCTCTTAA
Source organism: Chlamydiota bacterium (assembly GCA_003176115.1). Taxonomy (GTDB): domain Bacteria; phylum Chlamydiota; class Chlamydiia; order Chlamydiales; family Rhabdochlamydiaceae; genus Rhabdochlamydia. The sequence continues at coordinate 24,911 of PSRO01000031.1, forward strand.
GAACAATCCCCATCCTGTTTTACTACATATATTAACAGTAAAAGGCCAAGGTATGCAAACCGCTACTTTGAATCCTGTTTCTTGGCATGGCTGTAAACCCTTTGATAAAGAGACTCAGAAATTTTTAGCTATGCCTTCTCAAATCAGTTTCCCTCAGGTATTTGGAAAACACATCTTTGAAATGGCTAAAAATGACCCAAGTTTAATTGCAGTAACCCCTGCTATGCCAGCTGGCTCTTGTTTACAAGAGTTCATGAAAGCCTTTCCTGAAAGATGTCTAGATGTAGGTATTGCGGAAGGACATGCCGTTACTTTTTGCGGAGGAATAGCTTATGGCAAAAAAATGAAAGTGGTTTGTTCGATCTATGCTACTTTTCTGCAAAGAGCCTTTGATAACCTATTTCACGATGTTTGCCTTCAAGAGCTTCCTGTTGTATTTGCTATTGACAGAGCTGGTATTTCCGGGCCAGATGGGTCAACGCACCACGGAATCTACGATATTTCTTTTCTCAACGCTATGCCTAACATGGTGATTTGCCAGCCTCGTAATGCTCAGCTATTAAAAGAGTTGCTCGAAAGTGCTTTTTCTTGGGGTCTACCAACAGCTATACGCTACCCAAATATGCCAACAGAAGAAACAAATGCTACTTTAAAGACCCGTCCACTTGGAATTGGTGAAATAGTAATCACCGGCAGTAAATTAGCGATTATTGCCGTAGGACATATGTGTTATACCGCTATAAAAGTGCGTGAGATCCTTTTGCCTTATGGAATTGATGCAACTATAGTCGATCCTATTTTTTTAAAGCCACTCGATCAAGATCTCTTATATTCCATTCTAACTAAACACACTTATATCGTTACTTTAGAAGAACACAGCATGAGTGGAGGATTTGCTTCTATTTTTAATCAATTTATTGTACGCAATAAATTCTATCAGTTACAAGTGCTCAATCTAGGAATTCCTGAAGCATTTATTGAACAAGGAAGCTATCAAGATTTGATGCAAAGCTTAAATCTATCTCCTAAAGCAATTGCAGAACAAATTAAAAAAGAATTCTTCTCCTTTTCCGAACAATTCAACCCTTCCTTCGTATGATTATTGCTCTTTTCCCAAATATCCATAAGCCGCTCTCCAAAGATCTAGCAATCGATATTAGAGAGTTCTTGAACAGCCAGGATATCACTGTGGTTGCAGAAAATGAAAAAGCGTCAATTATCGGTGCTATTCCTTTTTCAGAAGTAGATTTAACAACGATCTCATTTATGATTTCCATGGGTGGCGATGGCAGCATTTTAAAACTGGTTCATAAATATGCATATCTTGATATTCCCGTCTTAGGGATTAACTTAGGACACTTAGGGTTTATGGCAGATGTGCCAATTTCAGATCTTTATCCCAGCCTACAAGATTTGATTAAGGGTTCTTTTCAAGTACATAAACGAGTGATCATTGAAGGAAAATCGGCGAGTCAGAATGAATGCTTTGCTGTAAATGACATTGTTGTACATAGAGGAAGTAATCGTTGCTTAGTAAAAATCGCTATTCATATAGATGGAGTGTACTTAAATACTTTTGAAGCCGATGGAATCATCATAGCTACTCCAAATGGATCTACAGCTTATTCTTTATCAGCAGGTGGTCCTATCATTAGCCCTGATTTAGAAGCCCTGGTTTTAACTCCCATCTGTCCTCACACCATTTCCAATTGCCCTATTGTTCTTCCAGCCAATCAAAAGATTCAAATCGAATACTTAAGCAATTATGCCCCTATTGAAATCCATGCGGATGGACTCAATTATTATGAATTAAAAAAATCAGAAATCTTTGAGATCACAAGAAGCAAAAAAAACTTCAAGCTGGTAAGCCTTCCAAGACGAGATTACTTCTCTACATTGCGTACTAAACTTGGATGGTCGGGCAAACTTCGCTAATTATCTCTATGAATAGCTGCTTAAAAGCAGCTTATTGTACAATGTATGAATCAGTAGTAGAGAAATACATTGAGGATAGAATAGGGCATTCTACAGATCTTTAGATCCAAAAAACGATATCGTTTTTAAGAAGATCTTTGGTTCAGAAAAAAATAAAGATATCCTCATCCATTTTTTAAATGACATCCTAGGTTCCTTCAAAAAAAACCCCGTTGATGTTTTATGAAGGATACAAACGGAGCAAAATACATCATTGAAATGCAGGTATCAGAGGCTAAAGGCTTTGAAAAAAGAGCTCAGTATACCCATTAATTTTTACATTAAGAATGTACAATATGAAATTTTTTAGAGAGAAGGCTTTTTAACTCTTCTTTATGCTGAGACATATTTTCAAAAAAGAGGAAAATTGCCTCTGTAAATTCTGTGAATTTTTCATAGTACGGATTATTTCGAACTTTGCGATTCATGAATTG
>PSRO01000002.1 GCA_003176115.1 Chlamydiota bacterium
GTAGCTTTTGCTTTTCCAATAAAGGAAGATTTCTGTTGACCAAGTGTTGTTATTGTACTTTGGATCGAGATAAGTACAGGCCTTGCAAGAGAATTTTGTGCATGATTGCTTATAAACCGAGAGGTTTTAGAAAATTGGTTAGATAGCTTAGAAAAAACCCAAGAGGCAATGCTTTCCATAAATCCATAAAAATTAATTATGAATCTATTATATTAATTATGGGAATAATAATGAATTAAATAATTAATTTAATTTTTTAATAAATTTAAACTTTAATACAATGCAGTTTCACCCAATGAGAAATCCGTCTAGAGGTCATGAGCAACTCATAAACAAAAGAGGTTTTCCGAGAAGAATCGGATAAGCGTCTTTCTTGAGAAAAGCAATGCAATTTCACCCAATGAGAAATCCACTGTCCAGGAGCTATAAACAATTTATAAGCAAAAAAGATTCCCCAAGAGGAATCAGATGAATATCCTTCTTGATAAGATTGTATTTCTTTTTTATCCTTTTCCATTTCAGCGAGTTTTTTCTTGGATAATTCAATCATTTCTAGTTCTTCTTGAGAAAAAGCAACCTCGGATTCTTTTTCCATAAACTCTTGCAAGATATCCATTTTTTCTCTTCTCTCAGCAAGAGCTGCGCTATTATAATGGATATATTTACGATTATCTTTTGTATAAAATTTACCAACTTTGAAAAATGGCTCTCTATGATGTGTATTTGTAGCAAGAATTCCTGAATCAGAGGCTATTTGTAAGTAGTTCTCCTGTAAAAAGTCTACATCTTCTTTGATATATAAATTTTTAAAACCTGCTTGGATTAATAAGTCATTTTTGTGATAGCAGAAATTAAGACTGATTTTTGGGGGGGAAGAATGGCTTTTAAGCACATCTATTTGCTCTTCCCATGATTTGATTGTAGCTTGATCTAATTTAGGAGAGCAAAATGCAAAGCAATTAATACGGGATAGGCGAGAAAGGGGCCCATTATTGTTTTCTTGATTAAGCCTCTCTAAGCAAAGAACAGTAGCGCGTTGTGCATCTAAGCCTCCTAAGGAATGCCCTGTGATTTCTAAAGCTGGTTTCGTAGTAGATTCACAATAGCTATTTAGTATTTTAGCTATTTTCTCTTTGCAGCCATCAAAAACGGTTTTTCCAATGCCATTTGGATCTAAAATGTTTCTAGAAAGGCTTTCTACATCATCTGTTCCTCTAAAAACCAGTTGTGCAGGAAAATTACCCTTTAATGAGGTAAACAAGTAGCAATTTAGCCCTTTTTCATTGATGTGATTTTTAAGCTGATAATAGACAATATCTTGTTGTTTGGTAAAAATAGGAAGGGGAATTATCATATGTTCACAAATAGTATGGGGCTCTGCGTAAGCTACAATTCTAGCCAATTGCTCAGAAACAGCAAAGGGAAGAAGTTTTAAGTCTGCTTCTGTAAATTCTTCTTTCTCTAAATTTCCGGCTAACTTGCGTATATGATATTCATATTCTTCATTAGCTAAAATTCTGCTATCTAGGGATATATCGCTTTTTTCAAGCTCTTCCCATAGTATTTTTTTTTCATTCGGCAATAAATGTTCTAAAGGATTACGATAAAACCCGACTAATTTTTCCATGTCTTCAGAAGATAACTCATTAAGATCAGTAGATAGGCTTCGGGAGAGTTTTAAGGGGACTTCTCCGGTATTTACTCTATTTAGTAAATCGTTTAAATCGTTTATAGTTAGAGCATGTCCAATCATTGCAAATATATATAAAAGATCCTTTTTCTGAATGAAATTGGGTAAGGAATCAATAGCCTCTTGAATCGTTTTTATAATTCTTTTACCAAATACGTTAGAGGCATATTCAATAAATGTTTTTTTCTCGATTTGTTCTTGAGTAAGTAGGTTTTTAAGTTGAGAAATATTGCTTGTAGGAGGAGGTAGAAATTTCATTCTTAATGAAGAAAACAAATAAAGTAAATTTTCCCACATTGTAGAAGACCAAGATTCTGTTGTGATTTTTCTTTTTAAAACAGATGAAGCTTCTTTTGGAGAAGAGGAAAGTTCTTGTATCAGTTTCTTAACATAATCAAGGGAGCTTATTGTCATATTCTTTGAGTTAGACGAATGAAAAAACCAAGAAAACCTAGAGATTGAAAGAATGCTTTCCCACATGAAGAATTGCCTGTTTAGGGTAGTTAAAAATCAGAAAGCTAAATTAATAAAAAAAATGATATGCTAAGTTAGTTTTTTTTCATAGGATTTAAACCCCTGTTTTTTTGAGTCATAGGTCATAAATATAGATAAAAAACCATTAAGGTAATACTTTTGTGTCATGAAAAAGATTTCTTATTGTTGCTAAATTATCCAATCCTTATTTACCATCCTCATCTTAAACATCTTTATTGAAAAAAAATTATGCAGAACAAGAAATCTTTACTGTTTTTGTTAGGATCTATTTTTCTAGGGATTATTACAGGCTTACTTGGACAAGAATGGCTTCTGAAAGGAGCGGAAATCACAGCTGCTCTATTTATGAATTTTTTGAAACTATGGAGTATTCCCATTATTTTTCTATCGATTACCTCTACGCTTTCTGGAATGAAAAGCCAGTGGGAAATAAGTAATCTTGGCAGAAGGGTGTTTACCTATACGCTGCTTACAACCGTTATGGCAGCAACTGTCGGTCTTGTACTTTTCTTTATCATACAACCGAGTGCTAAAATAGGCATAACAGATGCGGTTCAGATCGCTAAAGCACCTACAGATACCTATCTGTCTTTTCTATGGAAAATTGTACCTAGCAACATCGTACAGGTTTTTCTAGAGAATAATGTCATAGGCACGGCTTTCATTGGATGTATTACGGGAATTGCAGCTACATATCTACCAGAAGATAACCGAATTTCTGTGCATCAGATTTTCTCTTCATTTTTCAAGCTAATCTTAAAAGTTGCTGAAGGGATTGCTTATTTTATTCCTTTGGGAACATGGGCCTTTACAGCTCTCATGTTTAAAGATCTTAGCAATACTAATAGTTTTAAACATCTAGGATTGTATCTGTTAACGGTTGTTGGTGCTAATCTTGTGCAAGGGTTTGTAGTTTTGCCTTTATTGTTAAAATCCAAAAGGATTTCTCCTATAAAACTAGCAAAAGTTTCTCTTGCAGCTTTAAGCCTTGCTTTTTTTTCTAAATCTTCCAATGCAACTCTACCAGTTACCTTAAAATGCGCGGAAAAAGGAGCTAGAATCCATCCTAAAGTTGCGCATTTTTCTCTTCCTTTATGCACGATTATTAATATGAATGGTTGTGCTGCTTTTATCTTAATTACCGTGCTTTTCTGTTCTACTATTCATGGCCATGTTTTTGGCTTATTGGATTTAGGGATATGGATCGTGCTAGCAACGCTTGCAGCAATTGGAAATGCAGGAGTTCCTATGGGGTGCTTCTTTCTAACAAGCATGTTTTTAATAGGGATGGATGTTCCTCTTAACACAGTGGGTCTTATTTTACCTTTTTATGCCTTTATAGACATGATAGAGACCAGCTTAAACGTATGGTCTGATTTAAGTGTAACAGCAATTGTGGATCAAGAGTGCACCCATTTAGAAGCTTTACCTATAAAAGAATGAGGATAATATGAAACTACTACTTTCTAAACCTCGAGGATTTTGTGCAGGAGTTGTACGGGCCATTGAAACGGTAGAAAAAGCACTGAAGATGTGGGGCGCTCCTGTCTATGTGAAGCATGAGATTGTTCACAATAAGCATGTAATTGAAAGTCTTGAACAACAAGGTGCTGTCTTTATTGAGGATCTAGAATTAGTGCCTTTTGGTTCTTATTTGATCTATTCTGCACATGGAGTGTCTCCTGAGGTGCGTGCACAGGCTAAAAAAAGAAATCTGATAGAAATCGATGCCACATGTGGCTTGGTTACAAAGGTGCATTCAGCTGTAAAAAGATATGCGCAAAAAGGCTACCAGATTATTTTAATTGGTCATCGTAACCACGTGGAGACTATAGGTACTTCAGGGGAAGCACCTGAAGTGACAACTGTTGTAGAATCTCTAGCAGATGTAGAAGCCTTATGTTTTTCCAATGAACCTTTATTTTATACCACGCAAACTACGTTGAGCTTAGATGATGTAAAAGAAGTAACACAGGCATTAATTGCTAAATATCCTCATATTGAAACCCTGCCTAGTTCTTCTATTTGCTATGCTACAACTAATCGTCAGATGGCTCTTCGTAGCATTGTAGATAGCTCAGATCTTATTCTAGTAGTAGGAGATCCCAGAAGTTCTAATTCCAATAGATTATGTGAAGTAGCGCATTTACGCAATGTGCCCTCTTATTTAATCAATACGGAGCATGAAATCGATCCTAAGTGGCTACAAGGAGTTGAAGTGCTAGGTTTGACAGCAGGGGCATCTACCCCTGAAGATGTTGTGCAAAGATGCATTAAGAAACTACAGGAGTATGGGGTTCAAGAGATCGAAGATATTATCTATACAGTAGAGGATGTGTATTTTCATCTACCCCGTCAACTCACACAATGTGTTTAAATAGGATTCTTCTCTTGAATTTGTTATTAGAGTTAATGCGCAGCTATTCATATTTAGAAAATAAAAATTGTTAAAATGCTCGTTTAGCTCCCGCTTGTAGCGCACTCAATAGTTGTGGAAAACTCAAATAATCCATACCTTAAAAAATAAGGTGGATTATGCAAGAAAGTAGCGGTTTAAAACAAACAATTGCTCAACTACACAAAAATACATTTAAGAGGGTTTTGGGTGTATTTGAGCTGTTTGCCATAGGTTATGGAGATTTAGGTTCTTCGATTTATTACGCATTGGGAGTCACTGCTTTATTTGCACTAGGAGCAACTCCTATAGCTCTTGGATTAGCAGGGGTTGTTTTTATATGCACGGCCCTTAGCTATGCAGAAATGACCTCTATTTTTCATGAATCGGGAGGATCAGCTAGTTATGCTAGACATGCATTCAATGATTTAGTCTCTTTCATTGCTGGTTGGGGTTTACTACTAGATTATCTTGTAGCTATTGCAATTTCGGCTTTTGCAGTGGCTCCTTATCTAAGCTTTTTTTTTGTAGATCTTTCTGAAATTTTCATTCAGATTTTATTTACAGCAGGCCTTATTACCATTTTATGCGTAATTAACATCGTGGGAGTGAAAGGATCAACTTTAATAGGTCTCATTTTATCAAGCTTTACCATTCTTGTGCAATTAGCCATTATTGCGATTGGTTTGGACACCATTTTAGATCTCACTCGATTCACTGAGCAATTACAGATTGGCATCCCTTTTGTAGATTGGTCTACTTCTTGGCCCAATTTTTGGAAAGGAACAGCTATGGCTATGGTTGCCTTTACAGGAATTGAATCTATTGCACAACTTGCTGCAGAAGCAGAAAGGCCAGCTAAAACCGTTCCTCGAGCTATTCTACTTGCTATGGTTGTATTGATTATGGTGTATGCAGGTATTTTATTAGTGACCTTTTCTGCTGTTTCTCCTAAAGAATTGGGAACAACATATCTTTCTAATCCTTTTGCCGCGATTGTAAATGCTTTGCCTTTTGGTCACTGGTTTTTTGCTCCTGTTATAGCAGGATTAGCAGCGGTTGTTTTAATAGGAGCTGCAAACGCCAATTTGCTAGGAGCTTCTCGCCTTTCTTTTAATTTAAGTCAGCATTATCAATTGCCTCGTTTATTTAATCGTATCCATCCTCGATTACGCACACCGATCGTTCCTCTGATTTTTTTCAGTGTTTTAGCTTGTATTGTTGTTTTTTCTAGTAGAGGAAAAATGGATTTTCTTGCTGATCTATACAATTTTGGAGCAATGATCGCTTTTTTTTTCACTCATCTTTCTTTAATTGTTTTAAGAATCAAAAAACCAGATGCACAACGTTCTTTTCGAGTACCTTTTAACCTGCGCATTAAAGGTTATGTAATTCCTATTCCATCTATTATAGGAGCATTATCCACTTTGGGCGTGTGGTGCTTAATCGTGTTTACAAAACCTGAAGGAAGATATTTAGGGTCTGTTTGGATGGTATTAGGGGTTGCGATGTATTTTTATTATCGTAAAAAACGTAAATTAAAACCTGCTGGCCATTTAGTGATTGAAGAAGTTTTTGTTCCTTCTTACAAACCTTTAGAAATTAAGCAGATTTTAGTAGCTACAAGGGGTGGAATTCAAACAGAAACCGTTCAAGTAGCCTGTGATTTAGCTAAATTACACGGAGCTAGGATTACAGCATTGCAAGTTATTGAAATTGCCTCCTCCCTTCCTTTGGACATGATGGTTCCCAGACGCTTGGCCATGGCTGAAGCTGTATTAAAAAGAGCAGAAGCCATTGCGCGAGATCGCAATATGGATATTGAACTGATGGTAGTTTCTTCTAGATCTATCCCAGATGCTATTTTAGAGGCAGCACGGAAAGGAAAACACGACTTAATTGTAATCGGTGCTGGACAGCCTTTTGATGAAGTAGGATTAGGGACTATTATTGGAAGGGTGTTGCGCCTGGCATCTTGTCGTGTTTGGGTATGCATGACAGAATCATTAGTGCAAATGGCACGCGACGAAATGCCCTGAATGCTTCTCTTTCCAGTTGGGTTTTTCTTGGACACAAATTTTTCTAGCATAGGGGCAACGAGTTGCAAAAGGACACCCTAAAGAAGAAATAGGACCAAGAGTGGGTTTAGCTTTTTGAAAAGAAGATCCTGGCATAGTAGCAAATAAAGCCTGAGTATAGGGATGTAAAGGATTTTGATATAAATCCTCTGTAGGCGCAAGTTCTACAAAATTTCCTAAATACATAACAGCCACTCGATGAGAGATATGCCTTACCATATTAAGATTATGAGCAATAAACAGATAGCTGATAGACAATTCTTCCTGCAATTTTTTTAAGAGAGCAATGATTTGTGCTTGAGTCGATATATCTAAAGCTGAAATAGGTTCATCGCATACAATAAAAGCAGGATTTAATATCAGAGCTCGTGCAATAGCAATTCTTTGTCTTTGACCTCCTGAAAATTCATGAGGGAAGCAATTAAAAGAACTAACATGTAATCCTACACGGATAAACGCTTCATAAGCTAGCTGCCTACGAACCTCTTTAGTATATTTACCATGAATTTGCAGAGGTTCCATGATAGCTTCAGCTGCTGTCATTTTTGGATTTAGAGAAGCATAAGGGTCTTGTAGGATAATTTGTGCTTTGCGTCTAAACTCAAAGAGTTGTTTTCTGGAAAATTTTAATAGATCTTGATTTTCAAAATACACTCCTCCAGAAGAGGGCTCTTCTAAACGCAATAAACATTTTCCTAAGGTAGATTTACCAGATCCGCTTTCTCCAATTAATCCAAGGGTCTCTTGAGGCAAGATGGAAAAAGAAAGATCTAAGAATGCTTGGGTATAACTTTTTTTTAACAGAAATCGTTTGGATAAAGCCTCAGCTTGTATAAGAGGTGTATTCATGATTTTCTTCTCGGGTCGTATCGAAAACAAGCGCATAATTGATCTTGTTTGATTTCTTGTAAAGCAGGTGTTTGGGAAAGACAAATACGCATAGATTGGTCACATCTTGCACAAAAGCTACAGCCAGGAGATACAGTGCTTAAATCAGGAGGAAAACCAGCAATAGGTTCAAAAGGGGTTAAACGGGATTGGGGTAATATTTGCAGTAGTTTTTGTGTATAGGGATGTAGAGGAGAAGAAAAGAGTTTTTTTGCATTGCTGCTTTCTATCACCTGTCCTGCATACATTACCATTACATGATCACAAAATTGAGAAACCATAGATAAATCATGGGTAATCCACAAAATGCTCATCTCTCTTTTTACTTGTATTTTCTTAAGCAGCTCGAGAATTTGCGCTTGAATGGTTAGGTCTAAAGCAGTTGTTGACTCATCAGCAATTAAAAGCTGAGGAGCACATATTAGCGCAATAGCAATGAGCACTCTTTGACGCATGCCTCCGCTTAACATATGCGGATAACTAGATAGGCATTGCTTAGGATCGTTAATTCCTACTTCTTCTAAGAGATTTAGAGCTTGGGCTTTAACCTCTTGTAAAGAGGTTTTAGGGAAATGAAGTCGGTAGCCTTCTTCAAGCTGTTTATCTATAGGAATGGTCGGATTTAATGAAGTCATAGGATCTTGGAAAATCATAGCAATATGCCTACCTCTAATTGTTTGCATTTTTTCTTCTACAAAGGGAAGAAGAGGTTGATTCTGGTAATAAATTTGTCCTTTAATAGCAATTTTTTCTGGAGGGAGTAAAGCAATGATTGCTTTAGCTAACGTGGTTTTTCCACAGCCTGATTCTCCTACAATTGCTAGGATTTGGTTTGTAGCTAATGTAAAAGAAACATCGCGAACTGCATGTATACGCTTGTCTTTGTCGAAAAATTGGACGCTTAAGTTTTTAACAGAAAGTAAAGATTGTTTCATTGCATGTGTCTTGGATTAAGAATTTCCCTTAAGCCCTCTGCTAATAGGTTTAAGCTTAATAAACTTAAGCTAATGCAAGCAGCTGGAACAATTAAACGCCAAGGATAATAACGAATGGCGTATAAACTATCATGGATCATCATTCCTAAACTGGCGGTAGGGGCTTGTACTCCTAATCCAAGAAAACTTAAGAAAGCTTCTACAAAAATAGCCCAAGGAACTGTGAGGGTCAAAGTCACCATAATTGAGCCCATCGCATTAGGGATTAAATGCTTACGCATAATATGCCTGCGGGTAGCACCTAAAGCAAAAGCTGCTTGAACATATCCTTGTTGTTTAATTTGTAGTATTTGGCCGCGTACAATACGAGCCATATTTACCCAACCTATTAAGGCCAAAGAGAGAATAATGGTAAATACCCCTGAACCAATGACCGTAATTAGCAAAATGATGAATAGTAAGTAGGGAATAGAATAAAAAATATCTAACATACGCATCATACGCATCTCTATTTTCTTACCCAAAAACCCAGCGCATACTCCATAGACTACACCTATGATTAAATCGATAGTAGAAGCAGAAATGCCTACAAAGAAAGAAATCCTCGCTCCCCACCAGCATCTAGTGAAGAGATCTCTTCCGAGGTCATCTGTTCCAAACCAATAATTGCGGCAAGGAGGTTGATTTCTAAAGGGAAGATTAATCTCGTAATATTTGTAAGAAGAAAGATAAGGACCGATAATAGCCATGATCATGAGTAAAATTAAAAGAAATAGGCCTAATAAAGCAGATTTTTTTTTAATGAATTGACTCCAAGCGAGGCGTAAAGGGGAAATGCTTGGCATTTCCGCTTTTTCCTTAAGCAACTGGGTTCTTTCTAGGCAAGTTAAAGGGGTAAATAATTCTTCTGTATTCATCTATCTTTTAACCTAGGATCTAAGAATATGTAGATTGTATCAATTAACCAAACAGCTAACAACAGGATACAGCTATAGAAAATAGTCAGCCCCATGATCATCGAGTAGTCGCGATTAATAATGCTTTGCACAAAAGAGTGTCCTAAACCAGGAATAGCAAAAATTCTCTCAATGGCAAAACTTCCGATAAAAATATTTGCTGAAAGAGGTGCTAAATAAGAAAGAACAGGGAAAATGGCATTACGTAATGCGTGTCTATATACGATCTGCATTTGACTTAAACCCTTTGCTCGAGCGGTTAAGATATAATCTTGTTGCATGGCTTCAATTAAATTTACTCTAGTAAGCCTGGCTATAAAAGCTGTTGGCAAAGCAGCAAGGGATAGAGCCGGCATAATACTTTGCGCAAAACTACCCCAACGAGCTACTGGTAGCAAATCAAGCTTCATAGCAAAAACGAACTGTAAAAGAGTTGCTAAAATAAAACTAGGTAAAGACATACAAAGAGTAGCAAAGAGCATGCTTACATAATCTTGCCATTTAAGGTGATTTGCTGCAGAAATCATGCCTAATCCTACCCCAGATAAAATAGCGAGTGTCATGGCTTCTAAGCCAAGTACAAAAGATGTGGGAAACCCATGGATAATGACATCTTTTACCGCTCTTCCTTGATAATGAAGAGAAGGACCTAAGTCAAATACACAGATATTTTTTAAATATTTCACATATTGCAACCATAAAGGTTGATCTAGGCCATAATGCGCAGCAAGAGCTTTTGAAATTTCAGCATCTAACTTATCATCAGCAAAAGGGCTGCCCGGGATAGAGTGCATTAAAAAAAACGTCACTGTAATTACAGTTAAAAGAGAGACTAATAAAGTAGATGTTTTTTTCAATAAGGGATAAATAATGAAAGCATATCCTTACATATAAGATTTTAATTCTAAGCTAGAATAATCAAATGGGTTTTTTTAGCAAATACTCCTTTATTTTTTTAGATAAATTTTATTTTTGACCAGGCATCTTTTCTAAGCTCACATATCTTATCCATAGTCTTTTCTCCCATATTGTGAACATATACCATTACAATTATTGCTTTAAAAAAGGGAAGAGGAGAGGCTGTGAGCAAACTTACGCACAATATAGAAGCAAAAAAATACGCAGCTAATAACACTGTTTTGTGTATGGTATTGATTTTTAATAGAGGACTTTTGAAAGAGTCTGGAAATCTTTCTAAGATTTCATTATCTCTAATCACGTGTGAACCAGCAGTAGCAGCTCCTAAAAGAGCTCCTGATAAAGGACACAGACAATAAAAGAGTCTTGCTATTACGAATCCGACAGCTGCTTGCTCTGTTATATATCTTCTCAGAGATTTTTCTTGATTATCAGATGTTTTCACAATCATGTCAAAAGACAGCATAAAAACTCCTAATTTATAATAATAAAAAATCAAAAAACTAGATAATGTAAAAAGATCTTATATTAAGAACTTAATAAAAAACAAAGCTCACCTTATTATAACAAGATGAGCTTTTAAGAGACAAGTAACCAAGAGTTGTTAAGTACCATTACCGCCTAAACGATGCCCGCTAGATCCAAAGAAGCGATTCCATAGATCGGTTATTTTTTGCATTGCAATTGGATATTGCTTCCTGAGATCACCTACAAGATTGTCTTGATCCATATCAAATATAGGAAAGCCATCGCTATTTTTTTTGGGGACATCGAGAAAGCACTCTTTAATTGTTCTATTTGTAGTACATGCTTCATAAACCCTTCTAGATATCGGCTCTGCTGCTAAATAGGTAGCGGTCATTAAAGAACTAGCCGCAAGAAGACCTAAAGATTTTGGAAAAATGAAGTTAATCGCTATTTTAGTCATAAAAAACGAGCTAGCAACTAAGGCTGTCTTTACAGCTGCTTGATAGTTTCTAAGAGCTGGAACTTTTTCAGTGAGTTTTTTTGTGATTTTATTTGTTGCATAACGGGATCCTTCAGTAGCTAAGACCAGCGTTAAGCCTACTAATGCTGCTTGGGGTAAAAGAAGACGAGAAATAAAACAACCAAGTGCTGTACTAAAAGCGGTTTGACCAATAAGATAATTCTGTACGGTAGTTTGTTTCTCAAAAGGCGTTACAAACGGCTGATTTAAAAATGTTAAGGTTGCTGCCATATAATTTCTCCTTGATTAAAGTAAAATAATGTTTCTAAAGAGTAATAGTTTTTATTACTCATTTTAAAAAAAATCTGAATAAAAAAGCTGACCTATATTTTTAAAAAAGATCAGCTTATAGTAAGATAATCGAAGATTAAATACAGCGGTTTTTCAAAAAAAATCTCAATTAAATTTAGGCTCTACTGTGCATGTAGGGTGGTTCCTAATGCAAAAGCCCCTGCTCCAATAACCACAGCAACAGCAGCAATTTTAGCGACTGCAGCAAGAGTATAAGAGTTTAATCCTAAAGAGAAGCTTAAAGTAGCAATGGGAACAATTCTCATCGTTTGGTTAAAAGAAGATTGTGAGATGTCTTCTGCTTGTGATTTAGATCCTTTCATCCAATTAAATACTCGATTAGTAGCGCTATTCATAGCATCTAATCCTTTATCTAAACCTATACTTCCCAATTTTACAGCTACACCAAGCATAAATCCTGCAGGGATAGATAATCCCATGAATAAGCCTGTAGCTGCACCTAATAAACCAGCCCCAATGTAAGGAATGGTTGGGTGTTGATAAATAGAGTGAAAGATATTTTTACCTTTATTTGCACCCGCTTGAGGGAACGTTTTAGTTACATTCCACTTTTCAGTGAAAAAGTTTTTGAGCCTTGTTGCTAGGTTAGGTTGTTTAGGGGTTATATGATTTTGAGCAATAGCATTAACTGCTTGAATAGGAGAATTTAGCCCAACCTCTATAAGAGCTGCTTCAAGTGACTGAGAAGAAGCGATTAATGGAATACTTGCTCCATTTGCCGTTGCCTCATCATATGATGGGGGAGGAGCGGAAGGCATATACCTGTTTGATTCTATTAAAGTTGCCATATTTATTTCCTTTTTTTATTCAATCGATATCAATTATAAATTAAAACGTAATCAATTGTAATAGTTTATTTAGTTGACATTTAATATTAATCTAATATGGTGAAATATTTTTTTTAAATAATAAGAGCTGGTAGGAAATTCTACCTTTATTGATACTTCTTAAGTTTACTAAGGCAAAATTATGAAATATCCTTCTCAGCTAAAAACATTAAAAAATAAAATCCATTTTACAAGCCTTGGGTGCGCTCGCAACCTAGTGGATACCGAGGTTATGTTAGGGATGGTGCTCAAGGCTGGTTATCAGATTACAGATCAGCTTGATCAAGCGGATTTTCTAGTGGTTAATACTTGTGGGTTTTTAGCCTCTGCTAGACAAGAGTCTATGGATTCGGTACATAACTTTTTTCAAGAGAAAAAAACAGAGGCAAAGGTGATTGTAGCAGGTTGCATGGTGCAAAAACATAAAGAACAACTCAAAGAGCGATTTCCTCATATTCATTACTTTTTAGGCTCTGGGGATGTGGAAAAAATTTTAGAAGCCATTACAGCTGATAGTCCTGGAGAGGTGATATCTAATGCCCGTAGCTATTTAGAATGGGGCGAGATACCAAGGCAGCTATCTACAAAGCATTATGCTTATTTAAAAATAGCAGAAGGATGTGCCAAACAATGCGCTTTCTGCATTATTCCCAAGATTAAAGGTCGCTTGCGTAGTAAACCTATGTCTCAAATTCTTAAAGAGTTTCGTGCTCTTGTTTCTCAAGGGGTTAAGGAAGTGATTTTAATCGCTCAGGATTTAGGGGACTACGGAAAAGACCTAGTCGATAAACAAGGATTAGAGAATGTGATCTCTCTTCTTTTATCTGAAAAAGGATCCTTTTGGTTGCGATTGCTATACCTTTATCCTGATGAGATTACAGATGGGTTAATTGCTTTAATGAAAGCGGATAAGAGGATCTGTCCTTATTTAGATATGCCCATTCAGCATATTAGTAATCGAATCTTAAAAGCTATGAAGCGAAAAACCTCTAAGCAACAGATTATTGAAATAATAGAAAAATTACGTAAAAATCTTCCAAATATAGTTATTCGCACAAGCTTGATGGTGGGATTTCCTTCAGAAACAGAAGAAGATGTAGATGAGCTTATTGAGTTTATCCAAAAACATCCCATCGACCATATCGGGATTTTCAAGTATTCCTGTGAAGAACAATCCACTTCTGCAAAGCTATTAGATCATATATCAGAAGAAGTAAAACAGGCTCGCTTTAATAGAGTAGCAAAAGTGCAAATGCAGCTTATTGCCCAAAGAAACAAAAGATATATAGGACAAAAAATACCTGTGATTATAGAGGGCTCTCATCCAGATTCGCCCTATCTTCTATGTGGAAGGTTTTCTGGACAAGCGCCGGAAATTGATGGTGTGGTAATCATCAATGATGCTCGCAGAGTAAAAGACATACCCGACCTGTATGAAGTGGAAATAACAGATGTCGCTGATTATGATTTAATTGGAAAAGCTATTCGATCTTTAGAGAAAAAAACTTCGCTTAACGTGGTTTTATGAAGAAAAGAGCTGTCTTAAAACCAGGTCGAGAAAAATCCCTTTTACATCGACATCCTTGGATTTTTTCTGGAGCTATTGATTCTTTACCAGAGTTTGAGCAAGGAGAAATTTTAGAGGTTTATAGCTTTTCTGGGCAATATTTAGCACAAGCGTACTTTCATAAAGATAATTCTCTTGCAGCAAGGGTGTTAACTTTTGATTGCGATTTAGAAGATGTTATGCTTAATAAGCATTTGGATCGGGCTATTGCGTTGCGAAAAAAGATATTTTCTCAAAAAACTACTAATTGTTTTCGTTTGGTAAATTCTGAAGCAGACGAGCTCCCGGGTCTTATCATTGACATCTACGATACTATAGCTGTTATGCAAATCAATACATGGGGTATGCAGCGCTTAAAAGAAAAAATTCTCTCTTTATTACTAAAAAAGTTTCCCCTTAAAGGAGTCTTAGAGAAATCTGTTTCTTCAGCTCGTTTGCAAGAGGGTTTAGAAAAGCAGAAAGCCATTGTATTTGGAGAAGTTCCCCAAGAGTTGATTGTAAAGGAAAATGGCTTGTTTATGCATGTTGCTCCTGAAGAGGGACAAAAAACGGGGTTGTTTTTAGACCAAAGAGAAATGCGTCAATTGATTTTTCATCATGCTAAAGGTAAAAGGGTGTTGAATTGCTTTTCTTATACCGGCGGATTCTCTTTATTCGCTTTAGCAGCTGGCGCTAAGCATGTAACTAGTATAGATATAAGTAAAAAAGCCTGTGAATTAGCCCGCAAAAACACTTTATTGAATAAATTTCCGATAGAAGCGCATACCATCATTCAAGCAGATGTGTTTGAGTATTTAAGACAAAAGGAGTTGCCTTTTGATTTAGTGATTTTAGATCCTCCTGCTTTTGCAAAGAGAAGACAAGACTTACATAACGCTTGTTATGGGTATAAAGAAATAAATCGCCTAAGTTTGGCTAAAATGCCTTATGATTCCTTGTTGCTGAGTAGTTCTTGTTCTTATTTCATCAATGAACCTTTATTTCGTCAGCTACTTTTTCAAGTAGCTGCTGATGTGAAACGGTCTGTATCTATTCTTTCCAAACACATTCAAACACCAGATCATCCTATTTCTTTATTTCATCCAGAAGGGGATTATTTAAAGAGTTTTTTTCTAAGAGTTTGTTGACATACGATCTTTTTATAAAAATACTACTTTATTGTATGGTGCGAAAAGAGAACTCTTTATCTATAAAAGAAATGTGTCTTATGAAATTCAAATGGATTACTATTAACCATATAGAATATGGTTCAGCAAAAATGCTGCGTTGGGAAGTGTTGCATAAGCCTCTTGGCTTAGCTCCAGAAACAGAGGAAATATCAGACGGGATAAGCAGTTTACATTTAGTTGCTTTAGATAGCAAAAAAGTAGTGGGTTCAATTTCTTTTTCTCCAGAGAGTGAAATCATGGGACGCATGTATCAAATGGTCATGAGTGAAGAATATCGAGGTAGGGGATTTGGTCGCAAGTTGCTTTGCACATTAGAAAAAGGATTAGAAAAAAAAGGCATCTATTATGTGTATCTCTATGCTTATAAAGAAGTAGAAGGTTTTTATCAGCAAATGGGTTATCACCCAGAGGGTCCTATTGTTGAAAAAATTGGTATTCCACATCGACTTATGAAAAAGACATTACAAAAAAAAGAGACAGAATATGGCTCATAAACAGCGTTTAAGCAGATATATGATCTTTGTTGTGACAATAGCTTGTTTAGGAGGCTTATTATTTGGATATCATACAGCAATTATTTCAGGAGCTTTAATTTTTATCTCTCCGATTTTTCAGTTGTCTGTTGCGGAACAAGGAGTATTGGTTAGCATCATTTTATTAGGAGCTCTTGTAGGAGCCTTAATGGGAGGGTATTTAGCTGATCGCTTAGGGCGTAAATGGACGATTATGCTGACAGCTGTTTTATTTATTTTAGGCTCTTGGATTACAGCAGAATCGCATTCTTATGTTATTTTGCTGTTTGGGCGTGTGGTCAGCGGGATAGCTGTTGGGGTTATTTCTGTAACAGCCCCCCTATATCTTGCTGAAATTGCACCTCCTCACCATAGAGGAGGGATTGTTTCTGCTTATCAATTAGCGATTACACTCGGGATTCTCGGAGCGTACTTCATTAATTACATTTATGCAAAAAAAGCAGACTGGCAAGAAATGTTTATTATTGGCAGTCTTCCTGCTGCGATTCAATTGCTTGCTCTTTTTTTTACACCGGAATCTCCTGGTTGGCTTTTTAAAAATGGCAAGTCTCGCCTTGCTATTATCGCTTTAGAGAGATTGCGTTTGGATCGAGATTGGGAGAGGCACATTGATGAAATGAAACATTCAGCTAGCTCCAGGAGCAAAAGAGCCTGGAGGCTTTTATTTTCCTCTAAATTACAGACGATTTTATTCATAGGGATTTGCATTAGCGCCTTTCAACAAATTACAGGGATTAATACGGTTATTTACTATGCACCTCGTATTTTTCAAGGAGCGGGGTATACATCCGCTATTAGTGCTACACTTGCTACCTTATCCATTGGCATGGTTAATGTATTAGCAACACTTGTGTCTGTTTGGTTATTAGATCGTATAGGAAGAAGAAGATTGCTTCTGATAGGGATTGCAGGAATGGTGGTTAGTTTGTTTTCTCTTGCCATTACTTCCTTTTTACGCTCTTCATTAATTGATGAAATGGCTGTCATTAGTTTGATGTGTTATGTTGCCTTTTTTGCTATTGGCTTAGGTCCAATCACCTGGGTATTACTCTCAGAGATTTACCCATTAAAGGTGCGCGGCAAAGCAATGACTCTTACTACATTTGTAAATTGGCTCTGTAATTATTTTGTTTCATTGACATTTCCTAATTTACTGGTTTCCATTGGAATTGGAGGATCTTTTCTTCTTTATGGCATAATTAGTGTGATAGCTTTTTGGTTTGTCCTTAGATACGTGCCTGAAACAAAAGGTAAAAGCTTAGAGGAGATTGAACAAATTTTGCAGAAATAAATTTTCTTTTAAAACAATAAAAGTTAAGAATTTGCAGATTTTTTCCTTTTAGATGTTAAAATCCTTTAAAAAAGCCATTTTTTATATATAATGTCCTTTTTTAAGATAAATTTTAAATCTAGGAGTTCTTTTATGTCGCTTGCTCATATTGAAAAGCTATTAGGTAAAAAAGCTAAAGATTTGCTTAGCCACACTTGTAAAATTCCTAAAGAGCGCCTACACTTACCAGGCTCTGACTTTGTCGATCGCATTTTTTCCCAGTCTGATCGTAATAATCGCGTATTAAATAGTTTACATGCGATGTTCCAAGCAGGACGCCTAGGAGGAACGGGCTATCTCTCGATTTTGCCAGTAGATCAAGGAATAGAACATGCAGCAGGAGCTTCTTTTGCTGCAAATCCTGACTATTTTGATCCTGAAAATATTGTGAAATTAGCTATTGAAGGGGGATGCAATGCTGTTGCTTCTACCTTGGGGGTGTTAGGTATGGTTGCGCGTCGTTATGCGCACAAAATTCCCTTTATGCTGAAATTAAACCATAATGAGCTATTGAGCTATCCTAATAAATTTGAACAAACCATGTTTGCAAATGTGGAACAAGCCTATGATATGGGTTGTGTTGCTGTAGGAGCAACGATCTATTTTGGTTCACCGGAATGCCGCATGCAAATACAAGAGGTATCCCAAGCTTTTGCGCTGGCTCATGATTTAGGCATGGCAACTGTCTTATGGTGCTATTTGCGCAATCCTGCTTTTAAAACAGCGGATAAGGATTTTCATGAAGCAGCTGATTTAACCGGTCAAGCAGATCATTTAGGAGCTACAATTGGAGCGGATATTGTAAAGCAAAAATTACCTGTAAACAATGGTGGTTTTAAAGCGCTAAAATTTGGTAAACAAACCGAAAAAATGTATACAGAACTATGTTCTGATCACATGATCGACCTATGTCGTTACCAAGTAGCAAATGGTTATATGGGCCGAGTGGGTTTAATTAATTCAGGCGGGCCTTCAGAAGGAGCAAATGACTTAAATCAAGCTGTAGAAACCGCTGTTATTAATAAAAGAGCCGGGGGGATGGGCTTGATTTCTGGGCGTAAAGCCTTTCAAAAACCTCTTAAAGAAGGCGTGCAAATTCTTCATGCAATCCAAGATGTGTATCTCTGTAAAGAAGTTACAATCGCGTAAGAATTCCAATCAAGTATATATGAACCAAGGCTTGTATTAAGCCTTGGTTATTACTTGAGCTATATCTTTTTGAGATTAGCTCACAGCCTTTTACATACATACTCTCTTAAACAAGTATCTGGATGTTTTTCCAAAAAGATGTCTTGAGTTTTCATTTAGGATGAGGTCAGGTAATTTTAGAGCTTGATTGAGGATTTTATGATGAAGCTGAACGCATGCAAGCTCATCAATTCTGCTATAGAACCAGCTCCATACATTGCCGGTACAACACGTAAAGACACCTATCTACCTCGACCATTTTGCGCTCATTGTAAGATTCATCTAGTGCTTCATATGCCTCTTTTACTACAAAGAAAAGGGTGTAAAATAAACCATAAGAAAACCTATCGACTCTACAAGGAAGAAAGG
>PSRO01000030.1 GCA_003176115.1 Chlamydiota bacterium
TGTTAAACGCAGGAGTAGATTTTGATGCTGCTGATCGCAAAGGTAAAACTCCTTTGCATTATGCTGTTATATCGGAGCTGCCTGAAATAGCAAAACTGCTATTAGATAACGGTTGCGATCCTAACATGCGTGATAATCTGGGGAAAGCTCCTTTGCATTATGTTATTATGCATCGTGGCTCCGAGTCAGCAAGGCAAAAAATGGTAGAGCTTCTTAAAGAGGGCAATGCTGATATTAATGCAGGTAAAAAGATAGATAGAAAGACTCCTTTACACGATGCTGTGATACATGATGATAGCGCAATGGTGGATCTGCTGCTAACAAATGGTGCGAATCCTAGCATCCGTGATAAATGGGAAAAAACCCCTTTGCATTATGCTAATAATGAAGAGATAATTAAGCGCCTTAAACAGGCGGGTCCTAGCCGTAGTATTGATGATTATGGGACTCTTTCAGTCAATGATAAAGACGAACCATCAGCTAAGAGACAGCGCATTGAAATACAATTACATCAACAAAAAGCATTTACACGGATAGAGCAGTTTTTAAAAAGCAGTTTTCCCTCTGCAGAAGTCAGATCGGTAAGACAAGGGCTCTATCTACCTTCATTTGCACAGAGAAATGTGAAAATTGATGGTAAATGCGCGGTGATTACTCGTGGATTTTCTCAAAGTTTGTTCTTAGATCAGCATGATGAATTCTTAAATAATTTAGAAGTATCCGCAGAATTATATGAACGTTTAGCTTCAGGCAAGCAAGTCTCCCCAAGGGAAGAACAAAGCATTTTTTCCTTTAGTAGCATTCTTGATCATTTTGAAGAACAAGTAAACGTTTTTGTAAGTAGCCTACCTTCGTCTCTTAGCCCGATTAAGAGTTATAAAACATTGGACAATTTATCTCATTATATCAGAGCAATCAAAGGGGATTTTGCGATTCACTTAAGCACAAACAATCACGTAGTTGCTATTTATCATATAGATGAAATCTATGCTTATTTTGATAGCAATATGGTTGTGGTATCTAATTTGAAGAATGTTGATCAACTCATAAGCGTTGTTGATGAAAGTGTGAAGTTAGCAGGTTATGAAATGCGGGAAGAGGGGTTTTTAGTAGAACACTTTGATGTTGCAAAAGCCAATGAAGGCTTTCCTGTTGAGCAACAACAGGCTCTAATAAGTCCCATACAAACAGAGCGTTATCTCCTATCTTTACAAGATCAAAATTTGGGTCCTATGGATTTTAATGGTCAAAAACTATATAGAAAGACGTTATACGATATAGGAGCAAAAGTATATGATGGCAGCGTTTCTCTATTAATCCATTCTCAAATGAAGGATAAAGATGTAATAGAGAATGTAAAGGCAGGGAAAATAAAAATCACGGCTCGTGAGTATTTACAAAAGCTTAAAGGCAAAAAAGAAGAATCCATACAAGAAATAGTGCAAGCAATTTCTTCTGTTTTTTCTACAGAAGATTTCGAAGGATCTATTGCTGAGAAGAAAAATGCTAATGCCATAAGAGAATTAGTCACTTCTGAAGGACAAAAACTCAATTCTTATGAGTTGAACAAAATACTTAGCGTACCTATGGAAGGATCTATTAAGACTATACCGTATTATCTTGAAGTAGCAAGAGCTAGGCATAACAACCCAAGTAGATGGGTTAATGCTGTGGGTAGAATTAGCATGTTTAGAGGTGCTCATGCCACACTTCATGCTTTGCAGCAAGAAGATATGGTAGAGCTTTTTTTAGGTTCTGGTGAGATGAGCTTTTCTTTATTTTCACAGTTGATTGAAGATAAAGTGGTAAAATTAGCTCCACAAGTCATTAAGCAAATGAAATTTGGTATCTATGTTACACGTGGTGTCGGTGGTCTAATCAGTAATCCATTTGATATAGTTGATTTAGTTAGATCATCGGTTGATCTTTCTAAAGCAGAAAAAAACTCTAAAGAATGGCGTGATGCTATTGCAAGTGTTACATTTTCTAGTGCGTCAGTTGCATCAAGTATCATTTTTACTGCAGTAGGAGCAACAGGAGTTGGAGCTGTGGTTGGATTTGCAATAGTTCTTGGTCAAGGAGTTTATAGTGGCATTAGTATGGTGAGCGAGTTTAAAAAGTATCGCTTGACTGCTAGTGAAAATGCTCATCTATTTTTCAATACTCTCTTTTTTCAACCCGTTCCTGAAAGCGTCGGGTATATTGCTGCTAGAAAGGATATAGTTAAAAGTATAGTTTATCAGGGTTGGGAAGCTGTGCTAAACAGTCATAAGGTGGTGGCTCGTGCTATGGGTCTTGGAGATACTGCTGTGATAACCCATCAAGTGAATTGTAGACGCAGGATCCAGGGAGCCATTGGTATAGCTTCTAGGCTAGAATGCGATGAGTCTAAAGAATATATTACCCAAGCCGGGCATGCAGTGGTTGATATGTTAAGACTACAAAGCAATCACCGCTTTTCTCGTATGATACCCTATAATCCCGGCTCAGACTATCACCCTCTTTGTCTACCAGAGTGCCCACAAGATGATGAGAAATATGGACGGGATTGTAAGTACGGGGTTAATTATGAAACTCATAGGTCCACAGCACCTCAGTATTACTGTGAAAATGCAGCAATCATTGGCCACACATCTAGAATGGAATATAAAAAAAGTAGGGATAGAGGAGAAGGAAAAGTTGTTTTGGATTTAAAATTAATGAATTCTGGAACAGTACGTGCTAGTCAAGGATGGAACAATGAATTTATTATTGCTAATGGAACAGGGCGTATTTATGGCGGTAATCATGTCTTCAATCAGTTCATACTAACTGAAGCAAGATTTGAAGGTGTGATCTTTGGCGGTGAGAGTGCAACTAATCTATTGGATACAAGTAATCTAGTAGCTGATCACACATTCTACAATCAAGGTAATATTACCTCGGCAAAAGAAGGGAATAATTATATGCTAGCTACCCATAAAATGCATCATTTTATTGGTAAAGCCAAGAGAAGGGATGAAGTAAATTGTGCTGATAAAGAAAATATTCTGATTGACTGCAAGGGGGGCAAAGATCATGAACATGATATTATTACAAACTGCAAACAGGCGGTTATTTATCGCGATACCATAGTAAATTGTGACGATGATGGAAACTATACGTTTTATGTAAAGCCAGAGGCTGGTAGTGCAAGTTTAGCTATGCATCGTGGTAGAGCTTTGGTCAATTTCATGGAAACCGATCTACTTGATGATTGCCATAATATTAGGTATTCTCCAGAAGAGAATACCCTTACTTTAGAAATAAAACTAGCTACTAATGAGCAGAAATTCACCCTTAGTATTTCAAATTTTTTTGACAAAAAAAATACTAGAGTCAATGCCATACTACTTGATAAGTATGGTAGTGCTATTGAGCTATTAATGAATGAAGGTCGAATTGATGCTTTTATATTAAGAATAGAAACCAAACTTGAGCCTTTTAATAGAGATATTTCTGATTGGTATAGGAGCTTTTATCAAAACAAGAAAGGTTATCAAATATATGGTATTACAAAAAATTTAAAAAAAGAAATGATAAGACCCTATAGCATATTTGGCAGTGTAAAACCTGATGTTATTTCTTTAAAAGAAACAGGATTTGCTGAAGGCGGAGAAGGTGGTGATATCTATAGCTTATTTGCTGAAGATATTCAAGAAGGTCTAAATTTTATAGAAATTGACAATAAAGCAACGGATAAAAAGCTTGATATATTATATACGGAGGCAATTCTAAAAGAAACCAAAGTCGAAGGATGTAATCTTAAGCTCTATCTATCACCAAATATCTTTATTCAAATAAGAGATTATTTTTTTCATGAGGAATACAGGCATCTGACGTTCATGAATAATAAGGGAGAAAGGTTTATAGTGTTATCTGTAGAAGGAGAAAAAAGTTGTCATAAGACAATAGAGAGAACATGGGAAATATCGGATGTACAACCAGTACAAGCCCTGCCTTTTTATTCTGCTACAGACAGCCAGAGCTTTTATAGGATACCAGAAGAGCAGCAGGAGATTGTAATTGATGCGCATTTGCATGATATATCGCTGTATCGTAATTATGATGATCTTCTTATTGTAGAAGACAATATCCGCAAAACACCTTTGATAATCAATGTAGAGGGATTCTATCCCAAAAAAAATACCACCTTATATTTTTATCCAGAAGGTGATCGATTAAATCTAACAGAAGTAGCTAGGTTAGCTCTCGATTATCAGGAGCTGAGAAAGAGTGTGTATGAAGATAGCTTTAAAGAATATGCAGTAGATTTACAAGTTACATCTGCAAGTATAGATCATGCATTAAAAGCACCTAAAAAAGGAATTGTACTATTACAAAATAGTACTCCAGAAAATATTGTTATTACAGCAAGCAATAATGACCTTATTTTAAGCAATTTGAACCATACTCTTATATTGAGAGATTGGCACATTCCTCAAAATAGAATAGCAGTGCTAAAATTTGGTGAGGAGGTAGAAGTTACTGGCCTAGATAGGTTTGATCTAAGCCAGATAGCAGAAATTACTTCTCAAATCCATAAGGCGGATCTTAAAGCTACCATAGAACAGAGACTACAAGGGTTAAACAACAAAGTGTTAAATGCTGTTTTATATCTTTTAATTGCGCGCAATGCAGAGAATGTGGTTGCTGGTGCACATAAATGTTTGGGTTTTGACTCAGTAGCGAAACAACAGTCATTTATGGTATCATATCAACCGCATTATAATGCAACAACGCTTAAACAGATTTTATATGATAACGATGAAGCGGTAAAAGCTCTAGTATGGCTTGTGGCAAGAGGAGGCCTACTATCAGATAAAAAGCTATTAATACAGAGTTTTCATTTTTTTATGAGACCAGCTCTTATAGAATTGCTACATGCTACATCTGCAAATGAATGTATAAATAAATTCGGTGTATTGAAATCGATAGGAATAGTAATTAGAGATTCTAAAAAAGATCTCAAAAAAAAGATCATGGACAATTTACGAGAGGCACCTCAAGAGAGAAAAAAAATGGATAGAAGCCCGCGTAGGCGTCGCTTTGTAGATCAACCCCAGAAGGAATTGTCTTCTTTATCGAAGTATGTTTCCTGGTTTACAAATAGAGTAAACAATCTGTTTTTCAATAATACAATAGAAACATTACCTTCATCAAATCAGACAAATAAAATTCTTATAGAAGAAGCTAAATCGTTAGAAACTGTCGATAAACAAATCGATATAAACGGAATCCTGCTAGCAGATGTAGTATTAGCAAAGCTTAGCAAGAGAAAGATCTATGCTCCTATAATAGATAAGCCAATTTCTCTTAATGAAGCACAAGCTCGTGCATCGAGTATGGCAATAGAATTTAGCCAAGTATTAAACGAAATAGCTATTAAATCCGGTATAGCAGTGAAACATTTGCATTTTGATCCTATAACAGTACAATCAACTATGATAAAACAAATAATCCATGGGCGGTATTCTGAGATATTATCAGACCTATATAAAGCTGGGGAGAAGGCGTATCCATTATGTAAGCAAAGAGATAAGGCCTTACGTCGATTAAAATCCCATTTAGAAAAGATGTTGTTGGAAAAGACAATTCGTTTCCAGAAAAAACTTTAACTAGGCTGAATTGCGTTGACGTTAACAATGTAAACGCCTAGTCAAAAAATCTTATGGATCTTGTCTTCGCTTTGTAATGAATTTTATTTCAATTAGTCGCCTTCGAACTTTTATAAAAAGTTTTTTGATAAATTAAGCAGTGTCGTATGCAATCTTTGCTGCAACATTAAATTCTACCTAAAATGATTTAAGAGTTTCAAAAAATTTTAACTAAAAGGAAACGATCCTGCTAAATACAAAGGATAATAATGGGTTTTAGCCTTTATATCAAAAGATCGTCCGCTAAAAATGATTTGATAGGGTGGTTTGTACTTTTCGGAAAATACTTGTAAGCTTTTTGCCTTGGTAGTGGTACCAGATTTTACTTCAATGGGAATAACTTGTCCTAAGATTTCCAGTAAGAATTCTACTTCTGATTTTTTCTCTTGCCAACTAAACAACTTATCCCTTGCTTTAAGCAACTCTTGAGCTACAAAATTTTCAGCAAAATAGCCTTTATAACTTCCATAATTGGCATCAAGAATAACTTTTGGAGGAAGATCACTCATATTTCCAAGAATGCCTATATCAAATAACAATAATTTAAAAAAATTTTCCTTTGTATAACCTTTAAACGGAAGATATCCAGTATTAACGACAGGAACTTTAATAACTAGCCCTGCAGCTTCTAACCAGTCAATTGCACCAGCTAGTCTGTCATAATGCGTTACTCCTGGAACAATTCCCCTGAATTTAAATCGTGCAATCGTAGAGTCCTGAGCTTGGCTTAACTGAGATGGCACTGAATGAAATACACGATCAATATGCATCGCATTTACTTTTCCTGAATGCTTTGCAATGTCTGCATAATAGGAGTTAAGAAGATCATCTTGTTTTTTTCTTACGATTGAACATGCTTCAAAAAGATGGTCTTTATTTTCATAATAAGTAGCTACTACCTCAGGCAAACCTCCAACAACAAAATAGAGCTTGAGCTGCTGCCACAAATGTTCGTGGACAATCTCTGGAATTTTGTCTTTTAATGTGAGTTTTTGGATAGTAGAAAGAGCTTTGTCATGATTAGCCATCAAAAATTCCTCAAAAGACATTGGCCTTAGAGTTTCAAAAGTGACTTTTCCCACAGGAAAAGAAGCCGGACTTAAATGAAGTCCCAAAAGAGACCCCGCAGCACATAAATGAAGCTCAGGGCAATCTTCTTGAAAGTACTTTAAACTGGTGAGCGCTTTAGGCAACTCTTGGATCTCATCAAAAATCACCAAGTCCTTTCCAATCTGAATGGAGCAATCAAGATAAAAACTTAATTCATTTACAATCCTTTGAGGAACAAGGTCGGGTTCAAAGATTTTAGCAAGATCAGGTTGCTTTTCGAAATTAAAATAATGGTATTGAGGAAAAAAAAGCTTTCCAAACTCTTTCAGAAGGTGTGTTTTTCCCACCTGTCTAACTCCTTTGAGTAAAAGGGGTTTACGAGATCGTTCTTGTTTCCACTCAATTAAGCGATCCATCATTTTGCGTTTCATAAAATCCTGATTAATTACCTATCTATCACTTTAGATTAACAAAAAGTGACATTTTTGTCATTTTTTGCTAGATAAAAATGATAGATAAGTCACTTTTTACCATTCTAAAATGACTATTTTGTCACTTTTAGAAAACTTGTTCAAATTTTTTTAATGGAGCGTTTTCCTGGTTAATTAGTGTTTTGCAAGTCCTGGGATAATGTTCTTGGGTAAGAATAGGAGGTCTTATGAAAAATCCATTAAACCTTAGCGATTTAATTTTATCTTATCTGAGTAAAGACTTTCCTAAAAAGTGCAACAAGGAAATTCTTGCGTCTATAAAGGAACTAGATGAAGGCCATGGGACTTTTTGTACATCCATTGATGATTTCTGGGAACAAATGGGAATTAATCCTGAACTCAGTTATAGTACTCGAATTAAAAAATAAGTTATTAAATAATGAAGTCATAAAACTGCTTTCAAAAAAAAGAAACTACCTGAAAAATATTTAGATCATCCTTTATCTGGAAATGATTATGGATATGCATATTAAACCTGATATATCACTCGTTTATAAAGTAGATTCAGCTGAAAAAGTCCTTTATTTAGCTAGAAGGTTTTCATTCAGAGCTTTTCTAGTAAATTTTTTCAAACCTTACTTCTTTTACAGGGCTAACGCATGAAGATTTTATTTTACACCCATCAGCTTGTATAGGTAGTCGCGATTCATGCTTGCTCGTAACCGTCGCCGCTTGAGACTTATCTTGGAACCCTTATCACTTCTCAATATATTAAGCGTAGATCTTCTGAGTACAGACATATTCTCGGCTCCATTGTCTTTTCTAACACGGCTATAATCTTCACGGAACGTAACATCTAGCTGCCAATGTACTCGATTCTCAATGCCCCAATGTCCACGGATGATTTGTCCTTGATGTTTAGCTTCCGCCTCGAGGCTCGAAATGAAGTACTGAGTCTGCTGCTTTGTAATTCTTTTTTCTCATGTGGTTCTCTTGACGCACACTAATGAACGAAGCCCCGCCCAATCGTTCTTTTGTGGTAACCAATCAATATCGTCACTAGCCCATACCTCTCTTGTCTCTATGCGCCCATGTGCATTCTCTTCGCTTTTCCAATACGCACATCCTGATTCTTCCGGGGTCATCGGCATTGCTTGCAAAAAGTAATTCTCAGCCTCATCATGGAGCTTGCCCTGGTTGCCCTTCAGACACACAC
Organism: Chlamydiota bacterium; assembly: GCA_003176115.1. Taxonomy (GTDB): domain Bacteria; phylum Chlamydiota; class Chlamydiia; order Chlamydiales; family Rhabdochlamydiaceae; genus Rhabdochlamydia. Next base: position 8,373 of record PSRO01000030.1, read on the forward strand.
TACATAGTCACCTTTCTTCTCCATGATCTGTTCTATTATGACCTTGTGGCACCCACCTGCATCTATTGTGATCACTACCCCTTGAAGATCAATTTTTGCATCCCTGCGAGTTCTCCGCCTTTACCCATTGTCTTTACTTGTCCTAAAACTAGCGAATGCTCGGTGGCAAAGGCGCTGACCCAATGCAGTGGATTTTTTTCAACATCCCGGGAATTGCATAAAATTTTTCCATCTATAGCAATTGTTCCCCGAAGCTTTCCTGGAAGTAGTTCAGTCCAAGTTAAAAAGCACTTTTGAAACTCACATGAATCAAGATGTCTGAAAAATCGTTCGTAAGTGTCGTGAGATGGAGCGCCCTCGATGCATAGTCCCAAGGACTGTAGCCAACCAAGGTTTCCTTCACTCCAGTCGCTTATTTCATCGTAGTCTTCACATCTACAAAGAGGGGCAAGTATTGCTGTGCAGATAATGTCTTCAAGTGTGTACAGACGGTTACGGGATTTTCTAGGATCAGTGAGTTTTGAAAATGCGATTACAATCGATGATTCTGACATAAGTGTAGCCATAGTACCCCTCTATGAAAATAGGGGCAATGACTACTATACCACTTTTTTAGACTAATCCATCAAGTAAAATCTTCATGCGTTAGCCCTGACTTCTTTTAAGATATCTTAAGCAACTCATTATCAATTATTTAATCATCTACTTAGAAACATTCTAACCTTCTAAGTTTCAAAGAATTATTTTTTAATTTTTTAAGTCTTTTAAATTCAGTTATATAATATTTTTATAATTTGTTATTAATATTCTCTTAATTAGTTTGTGGGATAATTATAATAGATAAATAGAAGAAATAATAAACAATAACAAAATAGGAAGCCATGGCAACCCATCTAGAACAAGCAAGACAGTTCTTAGAGTCTAATATCGAATATAAAGAGACGCATTTAAGTGAGATCTTAGAATTGATCAACGACTTAATGCTCAACTGGAAAAACGCGATTATTAAGGGTTCTAAAGAAGAGCAGTCGCAAGCTATTGAGAGATTAAACCGAGTTCGAGGTCTTCTTAAGGAGTACTTTGAAAAGGTTAAAGAAAATTTAGGTTTAAGCCCAGAAGAGATTGAGCAGCTTATAGAGTATGCAACAAAGAGAAATACCCCTAACCAAGAAAAAATTGTGAGCTTCAGTAAAGAGTTTAAAAAACACTCCGATGAGATTGTAGAGATGGTTGGAAAGAAGAAAAAAATGCAAAAACGACGCGCTTCTAGAGCGCGTTGGATTGCATCTTAAAAAAAGGACTTTATGGAAATCATAAGACAAGAACCCATACTACCAGTTTTTAGATTAGGAGATGATCCCTCTTTTAGCGATTGGATCGAAAAACTCAAGAAAGAAGGTGTTACTCTGGAAATTCTCGTGCTTTTAGTGATGTCTAACAAGAAGAAAACAGGAGCGATGGATCGTACCTCTCAGAGTATTGCCGATATTGTGGAAGAAACCAACGAGCTTAGTAAACTGCAAGATGACCTGATTAAACTAAACGGAGATTTGAGCAAGCTGGAAGCTGGATTGGGCAATGTGCCAAGTGCTAGTGAAGAGGCTTGGAAAGCGAATAAAATGGAAGAGTTGATCCAGAAGATTGCAGATGATTATAAGCAATTTATTCAAGATTTAGCAGAAGTAGAGAAAAAAGGAGAAAAGGACCCTAGTTTACAGGCGCTTTTAACAACAGTAAAACAGTTTAAAGCCGACTTTGATACCAAAATAGGCGGAGAGTCTTTTTCTGAAGCCATGGAGCAATGGGCAAATGATACGGATTTCCACGGTGATGACACAGGATTTCATCCTAATACTCAGGGGCAAGATCCTACACGCTTAAATCGAATATTAGCCTACTTAGCAGAACAATATTATCAATCAAACCATAGTGGCGGAACAGGTACACAAAGCGATTTAGCGAACTTTTGGATGGATGGAAGTGCCGCGCAGCACATGGTATCAGGGCAATCTCAACAGCAAACGATCCAAGTACAAGCGTATATGCAAACATTAAACGGATACGATAACTCTGCTCAAGAGATGATTAAAGCAATGAATGAATTAAAAACTAAAATGGCTCAATTAGCCGTGTAAAAAACAAGTAATAAGAGGAAATAATATGATAGAAAAAATACAAACAAATAGCGTTAGGGTGGATGGAATTTTACCTCCTAATGATGTAAAACAGGAGCCTTCTGTAGTTTCAGAAGTAAAGAATAAGAAGCATAAAGGCATGCTTCCTACAGACGCTATTAGACTGAATTATGTAGAAAAGGGAGAAGAAGCTCTTTTAAAAGAGAAAGTAAGAGCTATTTTAACCGAAGTAAAAACAGCTATTAAAAAATCAGGCTTTGATCCACGAGTAACAAATATCTTAATGCTTTATATCGCATTTGCTCAAAATCAGATGGACCAAAACGACAAATTAGAAGCGGGTTGGATGGATCAGCAACACGTACAGAATCTCTTATTAGAAGATTCTGCTAAAGAACAAAAAAAAGTGGCTAACGAGTCTACACAAGGACGCCATGCAAATATCGGAGCGATTATCGGCTTTGCTCTTCTTGCCATCATTGGATTTGCCTTGCTCTTTACAGGAGTGGGTACTGCAGCAGGAGCTGGGTTGCTAGCTACAGAAGGAGCCTTTGCAGCTGGTGGAGCAGTGGCAGCAGCTAGTGGTTATGCAGTAGCCGGAACAGGTGCTCTTGTCGGAACAGGTGTTTCTTTAGGATTTGCCGTTCCCGCTATGAATAATCCAGAAGGTGCTGGTTTAGGGCCTGTTACTCAAGAAGGTCCCGATCAAGCAAAACTGACTCAGATCGGTATTTTAAATAGCTTTTGGAACTTACTTGCACAAAAAGCTAACCAAAACATTCAAACAGGAACACAGCTAAACATTGTAAATACTTCAAGTAGTAATACACAGCAAGGTCAACAGGCTGCACAGATTATCTCAGAATGGGGACAAATGTCTCGCTTCCAGGTAGCAAGGTAAAGGAGGCTAACATGACAATAGGTACTATAGCAAAAGCAAATATGCTCTCTCAGTTAATGAGTGAGCAAATAAGCGCACAGATAAGCCAAATGCAAGCTAGCCAGTCTTTCTCTAATGTAGAGTCTGATTTTGCCCATGATAGTGTAACACATGGCGATGAGATGCTTAAGGTAGTAAGAGCAATGGATTGGATCCAAATTCTAACCATTGTATTAACTCCACTTACTTTAGGAGCTAGTTTTGCTACAGTAGGACTGAGCGAAGGTTTAACAACAGCGGTTTCTTTCTCTTCTGCGGGCGCACAAGTAACGTTAGGTTCTGCAACAGCGGGAACTCAGGGTTATAAAGCAGGCTTAGATAGTCAAATAGTTAGCAATAAGAGCGGTATTGACTCGATAAATCATAATATGAAAACCAACTTTGATTCGCTCAAACACGAGAGTGAAACGCAGATTAAAGTAGGGGGCGGTATTGCCCAAATGATCTTTAATGAAGGTCAAATAGCAAGTCAAAAAATCATAGGTAGGTAATTATGGGTAACACAATAAGTAGTCAATTTGATCAAGGATTAAGCAGCGTAGATTGGGTGAAATATCCTCAGCTTATGCAAAAAGTCGTATCTGCTTTTATGGTTCAAATATCAGATACTTTGAATAAGCTTAGAGAAGTGATCGCTTTAGCCCAAGCTAAAACCTCAGTAACCCAGCTTAAATTTGGATTTGATGCAGCAAGTAGCATGCAAACCAGTGGTCTAATCCAATCCGGTACAGGCGCATTCCAAGTAGGAGGGGGAGGCTACCAAGTAAAAGCCGCCTTTAATACAGCTGGTGAAATGAGCGCATTGAGAACTGCCTTTGAAGAAGATCATGCGAGTTTAGATAGCCAGATAAATAGCGCTAGCACATCTATTGAACCTGTACCTGTGATGAACGAAGTAGAAGAAGATGGAATTGTTGTACAAGTGCAACAAGTTGATGATGTCCCCCCTCCAGTTAGCCAAGAGCAAGTAGACGTAGATGCTCTACGTATCCAAAAAAATGTATTAAAAGATAAGTATACTACTGACCGAGAAGACATCAACTATAATCATCAGAAACATAATGGAATAGGTAAAGCTCTATCAGGATTAGGTGGTCTATTGCATATGATAGATGGTGGTACTCAAGCGCAAAAAGCTAGCAATGATGCTGCTAATGGGTCATTTGAGCATAACTATCAAACCCAAGAAGCAACTCGAAGTAGCGTAAATCAGACAGTTGATAAGCTCTTAAATATTGATATGTATGCAGTAAACGTAGCTTCCTCTAGAGCGTAAAGGAGAGACAAATGAGCTTAGAAATACAAGTACAACCTCACTTAGCCTGTTTTGAGATTCTGGAATGTAATTGGGACCAGGATAAAGAGGAAGGGTATATTGAGGTAGATTTTGGAGAAGGTAGAACTTGTGGATTTCACTGTCATGCAAAAGAGTTAACCTTTGCTTTGCAGCATATCCAAGCTTTTGGAGAAAGATGCCAAGGATTAGACCAGAGAGGTTTTGAAAACCGAATGAGAGATCTTTATCATCGTAGGTTATTTTGCGATTTGCATAAGGGAAATTCCCAAGAAAACTACGTGGCTATCTATAAATTTGACAACTTAAGGAAAAATTTAGAATGCATAGGACCCCAATTTAGAATACCGCCTAAAATGCACAGAAGCCGAATAGAAGAAGAGCTTCGTTGGGATCTACAAGAACTTGCAGAAATGCATCAAAGAGGATTCTAATTGTTCGTTATTTATCAATTGTGATATTTGATAAATAAAGTTAATTTAAAAATTTGGTTTTTTAATAAAGTTTAATAAGTATAATAAAAGTAAGGTAATTTTATGGTAGAGGCAATAAAAGGAAATGTCTTAGCTCTAGTAGCTGAGATGGAAAGTAAGGTAAGTAGTAATGCGGAAAAAGCATCACATACAGATATAGAACAAGAGATGGTAAAAAAGGCGATTATTGAAGCCTTGCAAGATATTGAAAACTCCGCAGCGGATCGTTTGAGTGGGTTGAATGCGGTAAAGAATTTTTTAAGCCATTTAGCCACTCAAGATTTAGGTGCAGAGGTAAATGGCTATGTAAAAGGGGAGTTGGAATCAGCCAATAGCTATAAGCCAGATCAAGATCTGGTGGATAAGCTAAAAAAAGATGAAGATAACTTGAAAGCAGAAAAAAGCGATGTTCAAAGAGATAATAAAGCTATGGCTGATTTAGATCGACAAATTGCAGCTTTAGTAAAGAAGCTAGCTGATGCGGAAGATACATTGAAGCATGGTTCTTTCTTTGGGCGCATTGGAGCTTTCTTTGAGATATTAGGGTTAGATATTGCATTAGGAGCATTAGAGATAGGTAAGGGTGTTTTATGGTTAGATTTAAAACATCATGAAAACTACCAAGCTTTTTATCAAGAGCGTATAGGTCAAGAAAAACAGGCACTAAGAAATGATCCTAAGATTCTTAGTTGTTTGGACTTCCTTACTGCTGGAGATAAAGTGGTTACTAGCCAAGCTAATCAGAAGATCAGTATGTATCAAACCTTGGTAAATGATGTATCAAAAGTAGTAAACACTGTTAGCGCAATGGCTAAATCATTCAATAGGGCTTAAAAAAAACCCTCTTATACAAAAGTCCTTGGATTCCAAGGGCTTTTTTTTTGTTTATAAACCAAAAAAGAAGATTATTTCATGACTCATAGCATAAGTGGGATTCCTTCTACTATTGCTCATTCTAGCAATAGACAAGTATCTGAAGATACAAACATTAGCAAATCTCAGTGGGCAGATCTTGTGGATCGGATGAAAGCCGATGCGGTTTCTCTCACCATCATTGTTTTAGTTATTTACGTTAAAGCTATGGATAATGTTTCTGTGAAAATTTTACTTATTACTCATGAAACAGATAAGCTCAGCTCTGTTATGAGCGACTTGCTTTCTCTGAGTACATCACTTAGTAAGATACAAAATCAATTAGGAGCTAAAAAAGAAGTGACCCAAGAGGATTGGGATAAATTTGATGGAAAGCATCTCACAGAAATGCAAAATTCCTATAATAAGCTTATAGAAGATTGTAAAAAGCTGAAGGAGGCATCTACTACTCAGCCTGATTTTAAACCCATTGTAACAGCCATAGAGGGGGTTATAGATGATTTTGATGCTAAAATAGGAGATTCTACATTTTCAGAAGATATGAAAAAATGGCAGGGAGATATCTCTTTTCAGAAAGACAAAAAAGGAACTCTACAAGGAGATGTTGTTTGGCTTGCCAAACAATTCTATGAGAAAAATCACGATACCGATGATAAAGGCGTAGTTGATTATGTAAGTATATGGGTTCAAGATATCAACGCTGCACAGCAACTAGGACAGGGGATGTCACAACAAAAAGTAGTTGAGTTGCAAGCACAAATGCAATTTATTAGCTCTTTTAGTTCTTCTGGACAAGAAAGCGCTCGAGCAGGTAAGGAAGAGCTCTCGGTAATGGTACAACATCAGACAAGATAAAAAAATAAAGGCAGGTCAACCTGCCTTATTTTAGCTAGTTTGTAAACGAATCACTTTAGGCTTTTTCTGAAAAGTAATGCATTCTTCGTCAACGATGATTTCTTTAATGGTTGAATCTGATGGGATGTCAAACATTAACTCTAATAGAAGATTTTCTACAATCATTCTTAAAGCACGAGCTCCTGTTCCTGTTTTTTTTGCTTTTTCAGCCATAGCTCTTAGCCCATCATCGGTAAACTTTAAAGAGACGTTTTCTTCTGCAAATAGATGTTGATATTGCTTGATAATAGCATTTTTTGGTTTAATGAGAATGTCGACAAGATCTTGGATAGTTAATTCATTACAATTAGCAATACTATTAAAACGACCTACAAACTCTGGGATCATACCAAATTGAATTAAGTCCTCAGGTTCTACTTTGGAAAGCAGATAATTGATTTCATTTGTGTCAAACACGCGTGCTTCACCTACATCAAAGCCAATCGTGCTCTTACCAAGCCTTTTAGCAATAATTTTTTCAAGGTGCACAAAAGCACCTCCTACAATGAACAAAATATTTTGCGTGTTTACACGAATATACTCTTGATTGGGGTGTTTTCTTCCTCCTTTAGGAGGAACATTGGCAATGGTGCCTTCTACAATTTTTAAAAGAGCTTGTTGTACTCCTTCTCCAGATACATCGCGTGTAATAGAGACATTGCCAGTTGTTTTGCGAACTTTATCGATCTCATCTACATAAATGATGCCTTGTTCAGCACGCGCAATATCATAATCTGCTGCTTGCACAAGACGTAAAATGATATTCTCTACATCCTCACCTACGTAACCAGCTTCTGTTAAAGTAGTGGCATCTGCAATAGCAAAAGGTACATCTAGAATATTAGCCAAAGTACGTGCAATGAGAGTCTTTCCTGATCCCGTAGGTCCTAATAATAAAACATTAGATTTACTATATTCGATTTCACTCTCTTTTTGCAGAGAGCGAATTCTCTTATAGTGATTATAAACAGCAACTGAAATGGTCTTCTTGGCTCTTTCTTGGCCAATGACATAAGCATCCAAAGAAGCTTTAATCTCTTTTGGTTTTAGGATCTTTAGTTCATGATGAATGGGCTTTTTATCGACAATTTCGATACATAGGCGCACGCATTTATCGCAAATGTAGGATTCAGGACCAGATATCAGTTTTTCCACAGCTTCTTCTGGGCGGCCGCAAAAAGAGCAGTGGGCACCATTTTTTTCTTTTTTTGTCATAAATCTCAAAAATCTTTTGTTTTTATTCTTGTTTTGTCGCTGGCGTTTTTTGTGGTTGTATAGCTATTTTGTCAATGAGACCGTATTCTTTAGCTTCTTCTGGGTTCATGAAAAAATCCCGCTCAGAGTCTTCAATGATTTTCGTAATGTCTTGACCTGTAAGCTGTGCTAAAATCTTAGAACAAATTCCTTTAAGCTCAATAATTTCTTTGGCCTGAATAGCAATATCAGCAGAGGAACCACCAATCCCACCCATGGGCTGGTGAATCATAATTCGACTATGAGGTAAAGCAAATCGTTTACCTTTAGTGCCAGCAGCTAATAGAAGGGCCGCCATGGAACAAGATTGTCCTATACAGTAAGTATTAATTTCATAATCCATAAACATCATGGTGTCATAAATGGCTAATCCAGCAGAGATATAACCTCCAGGAGAATTTATATAGATGCTTATAGCTTTTTTGGGATCTTCAGCACGTAAAAAAAGCATTTGGGCAATGATTACATCAGCTACTTGATCTGTAATCTCTGTACCAATAAAAACAATCCTGTCTTTTAATAGACGGGAAAAAATATCCATGGCGCGCTCGCCACGGCCTGTATCTTCAATCACATATGGAACATTCATACGATAGACCTCAAAAGCGGTTAATGTGAATTCTCTAGTATTGCTCAATGAAAAGATAATCTGCAAGTTCAACTAATTTAAATTAAAACTTTGCATATTTAATAATCCAGTCTTCTGCCTTTTCTAGAATTAAGCGAGAATATGCTTCTGCATGCTCAATTTCAGGATGGTTAGAGTGACTGGGATTTTGGGGGTTAAGTAAAATTTCAAGCGGAGTAGAGGCAGCAGGGGGCACATCTTCTGCAGAAATGCGAATGTTTGCTTCACCTACAATTTTACGACATAAATAAAACATCCGAACAGCTTTTTCCGATTGTTGCTCAATTGTTTCAAACATTTTTTTACGCTCTTCTGTTTTCAAATTATCCCAATAGCTTTTAAAATCAGCATTTTGAGCTAGTTGCTGAATTCTAAACTCTACTTCTTTTTGGACAAGAGTTGTAGGTAAATCAAAAGGGAACTGCTTTAATAGAAGCTCTGTTACTTGTTCGCGTAGAGCTTCTTGAACATGTGCATCAGCCTGTTTATTTAGTAGCTCTTCTACTCGTTGATGCAATTCTTCAACAGAAGAGACCCCAAGTAGCTTAGCAAACTTTTCATCAATGGGAGGCAGTGTTGCTAAATCAATAGATTTAATGGTAATACGTGCTTTTTTTGGTTTTAACTCTTCTTTTTCTTCTTGAGTTGCGTTCTGATCGGGAACACTCACTCCTTCTACTCTATCAGAAATATTTTTGCCAAGGACAAGGAGCAACATCCATTCAGCCATGCCCTTTGCGTTTACTTCGAAACGCGTATTGGAAAATAAGGGAGTGCCTTCTTCAATCAGATCTACATCTAAAGTTACAAAGTCATTTTCCTGAACAGGACGGTCAGTTATTTTTTCCCATTTTGCAAAGAAAAATTGGGTTTGGCGGATAGTTTCAGTAATTTTTTCAGGATTTACTTCGGGTCTTTTCACATTTTTTAACTGGATTTCTTTAGGATCTATAAAAGGAAGAGTGGGTTCTGTTTCAAAGGAAAGCTGTAAAAGAGCTCCATGAGCGGAATGGTTCTTCATGTTAAAAGAGACTTTACCTTCTTTATGTAGCATAGGAATATTAGCTAGTTTTTGACACTCTTGGAAAGCGGCATTGGCAATTTCTTGGTCCCACTGCTTTTTAATTTCATTAGGGAAGTTTTTTTCGATGAGATTCTCAGGAGCTTTTCCTTTGCGAAAGCCAGAAAGAGTAACGTTTTTTCCTACTTTCTTAATCGCTTTCTTATGGGCTGCTTGCATCAATGGTTTTAGAGCTTCAACATCAAATTCAACAATACAAGAGGGCTTATTGTGAATGGTGAAACGCACATGCTCATTGATCAACTGCCTAGGCTCTGCTGTTGCTTGGTTCATCATCGCTCCTTAAATTTAAACTATATAGCGGGTGATGAGGTTCGAACTCACGACCCTCACGTTGGCAACGTGATGCTCTACCGCTGAGCTACACCCGC
>PSRO01000008.1 GCA_003176115.1 Chlamydiota bacterium
CAAACACTTCTATTGCAATCATGTTCGGATTTATCTTCGAAAAGAGTTCCCTACGCTTATTAGCTACAGCAGATGTGTCTACCTCCTAAAAACTCTTAACAATTAAACGAGCTTCCTTCTTCTATTGAAAAGCATTTTATCGAGGCTATGAATGAAATTAAACCAATGGACTCAATTAGCCCAAAGAAAGGCTTGAAAAAATGTAAATCTTCTTAAATTCCATCTGGTATTTAAGATGATGCAATGATGAGCCTATTGCAATATTACAATTCATAAAATCCAGTAGTTTTTTGGATCAAAACTTTTTTCCTATTCATATTTTGTATCGATCTAACTAATCGATAACTTGGAAAAAACTTCCCTAATCAGGTACCATCCTTGAGATAAGTTCCAAGGGTGGTTTATGTTTATAGATACTCATGCGCATCTTACAAGCGACACATTGGTAAATGATACGCAGCAGATTTTAGTGCGTGCTCAAGCTAGTAATGTCCATAAGATCGTCAACATTTGCACGGATGAAAAAAGTCTAAAAGCAGGGCTCTTTTTAAGAGAAGAAAATCCTTGGGTGTTTAATACAGCAGCAACCACTCCTCATGATGTGGAAAAAGAGGGAGAAAGTTTTTTTCCTTTTGTGGAACAAGCAGCTTATCACAAACAGCTCATCGCTATTGGAGAAACTGGTTTGGACTATCACTATCATCTCTCTCCCAAACAGATGCAGAAAAAATACTTAGAGCGCTATCTGATTTTAAGTCGCAAAATGGATCTTCCAGTGATTTTTCATTGTCGCGATGCCTTTGCTGATTTATTTGCTATAGCAAGTGAGATGTCTGCGGCGGTACTACATTGTTTTACAGGCAATTTAGAAGAGGCAAAAAAAGCCCTAGAGCTTGGGTGGTATTTGTCAATTAGTGGAATTGTGACTTTTACAAAGTCTCAAGCATTACAAGAGATCGTAAAGTATGTGCCTTTAGAGCGTTTATTCATAGAGACAGATGCTCCTTATCTAGCACCCGTGCCTTATCGTGGAAAGGTCAATGAACCTGGATTTCTTCCAGAAATAGCTAAGATGATCGCTTATGTAAAACAAATCAGCGTAGAAGAAGTAGCTAGAAAAACCAAAGAGAACGCAGAAAAGTTTTTTCGTTTTTGAGGAATTTTTCCTTTTGTAAAAGTTACCTGATCTATTTAATACAATCTTTGATGTTTGGAGATTGTAACAGTGGTACCTAAATCTTTTATTTGGCGTAGACTTCACTCTTTAATGGGTCTTTGGCTCGTCTTATTTCTGTTAGAACATTTATTGACTAACTCTCAGGCGGCTCTTTGGGTAGGAGAGGATGGACGTAGATTTGTGAAGATGGTAAATAGTCTGCACAATCTGCCCTATCTTCAAGTGATTGAATTAGGGCTATTAGCAGTTCCTTTTGCTATTCATATGTTTTGGGGCGTTAGGTATTTAATGACTTCTAAGGCTAACTCTTATTCTATAAAAGAGCAAAATCCTCATTTGAACTATGGGAGAAATAAAGCCTATACATGGCAAAGAATCACCTCTTGGATCTTATTGGTAGGGATCATGTTACACGTGGCTAAATTTCGTTTTATAGAATATCCGAATTCTGTGCACCTAGGATCGCAAACCTTTTATTTGGTAAATGTCACGCTAGATAAGGGGTTATACACACTAGCTGATCGTATGCAAGTTGCCTTATATGATGAAAATCAGATTTTAGAAGAAGAAGCCCTTCTAGAAAATCGCAATACGGAAGAAAGAGTGATGCAAGCAGCTCAAGAGGCTAAGCAACAGCATAGTTTATGGAAAGGACCTTTTGTCGAGTATAATGAGCAAGAGGCTCTTTTACTCACAGCTGCGCAGAGTTATAAACAACGACTGGATTGGACGCGTGTTCTAAAAAAACAAAAGCTATCAGGGTCAGAAGTAGTAGCTGTAGCCAAAGATTTTGGCACAGCTACATTGCTTACTGTACGTGATACCTTCAAAAGCCCGATCTATGTAGGGCTCTATACCATTTTTGTGCTAGCTGCTTGTTTTCACGCCTTTAATGGCTTTTGGACTTTTCTGATCACCTGGGGATGGGTGTTGAAAATGGCTGCACAAAGATTTTGGGTATGTATTGCCCTTAGTATGATGGCTATTGTTGCTTTTTTGGGATTAGCTGCGGTTTGGGGAACGTACTGGTTTAACTTAACATCTTAATATGTCGAAGCGAAAAATGGGAAAAGAAGTCATTGTTGTGGGAGGAGGCCTAGCTGGTTTATCTGCTGCTATGAAATTAGCAGAAAAAGGCTGTCATGTCAAAATTGTTTCGGTGTCAAAAGTGAAACGCTCGCATTCTGTTTGTGCCCAAGGGGGAATTAATGCAGCGATGAATGTAAAAAATGAAGAGGATTCTCCTTTCATTCATGCTTACGATACGATTAAGGGGGGAGACTTTTTAGCGGATCAACCCCCTGTTTTAGAGATGTGTTTAGCAGCGCCGGGCATTATTCGCATGATGGAGCGTTTTGGATGTCCGTTTAATCGAACTTTAGAAGGGAATCTTGATTTTAGGCGTTTTGGTGGGACACTTTATCATCGAACAGCTTTTTGCGGAGCTTCTACAGGTCAACAACTGCTCTATGCTTTAGATGAGCAGGTACGTCGCTATGAAGTACAAGGCAGAATAGAAAAATTCGAGAATCACGAATTCATGCGCCTTGTTCTTGATAACGAAGGCAGAGCACGGGGCATTGTGCTCATGGATTTATTCAACTTAGAGCTTAACGTAATAAAAGCAGATGCCGTGGTTTTTGGGACAGGAGGACCAGGGTTGATTTTTAAGAAATCCACAAATTCTACTTTTTGTAGCGGAGCTGCTAATGGCAGGTTATTCAAGCAGGGAATGTATTATGCAAATGGGGAATTTATTCAAATTCATCCTACTGCGATCCCTGCAGAAGATAAAATGCGTTTGATTTCAGAGTCTTCTCGTGGAGAAGGGGGAAGAATTTGGGTTTGGGGGGATAGCGCTAAAACCATTGCTAATGTAGAGGGTAAAACCCTTCCTTGTGGCGAAACAGGAAAACCTTGGTATTTTTTAGAAGAGCTCTATCCTGCTTTTGGGAACCTAGTTCCTCGTGATATTGGAGCAAGAGAAATTTTGCGTGTTTGTGAAATGGGATTAGGGGTCGATCAAAAAATGCAGGTGTATTTAGATGTATCACACCTTTCAGAAAAAACCCAACATAAAATTGCTTCTGTTTTAGATATCTATGCAAAGTTCACCGGAGATGATCCGCATAAAGTCCCTATGCGGATTTTCCCTGCAGTGCATTATTCCATGGGTGGAGCCTGGGTGGATTGGCCAGCTGCTGATGATCCCGATCGTTGGCAAAGATTTAGACAAATGACAAACATCTCCGGTTGTTTTAATGTAGGGGAATCAGAATTCCAATACCACGGTGCCAATCGTTTGGGCGCTAATTCTCTACTCTCTTGCATTTTTTCTGGGCTAGTAGCAGGAGGGGAAGTTCCTCGTTATTTAGATACGCTAGAGCATAGCTATGGAAACATACCCAGCGCTATTTTTTCACAAGCGCTGCAAGAAGAAGAAGTGTTTAAACAAGATCTCATGCAGCGCAATGGACCTGAGAATGTACATGTATTGCATGAGGAATTATCGGATGTATTGATTAAATACGTTACGGTTAAACGCAATAATAGAGATCTGGCAAAAGCAATAGAGGCCATCAAAGAAATCCGTGAGCGTTATCAAAATATCTGTTTAGACGATAAGGGAAGCTGTTTGAACCAAACTTATGTATTTGCCAATCAATTTTCTTATATGTTAGAGATTGCTTTAGTGATTACAAAAGGGGCTCTTTTGCGCGATGAATTTAGAGGTGCCCATTACAAACCTGAATTTCCTCATCGAGATGATGAAAATTGGTTAAAAACAACGATAGCTACCTATCAAAACATAGAGCCAGAGATCAGCTATAGGTCAGTGGATTTGCGTTATGTAAAGCCTATAGGGCGTGATTATAGCAAAGCTAAAAAAGTCATTCCTAAGTTTGAGAATGTTCCTACAAACATCCTATTGCCTTTGTGAGAGATCATGGAAAAAACATTCACTTTAAAAGTATATCGCGGGATTGCTCATCAGCAATACTGGGAAGAATTTACCTTAGAATTGAAGCCTTTCTTTAATATCACATCAGCGTTAATGCAGATACAAAAGTGTCCTATTAATAAAAAAGGAGAGAAAGTCACTCCGATTGCTTGGGAACAAGGATGCTTAGAAGAGGTATGCGGTTCTTGTTCTATGTTAATCAATGGTCGTCCTCGTCAAGGATGTACAGCTCTTGTGCATCAATTATTGCAAGCAACAGGGAGCTCCTGCATTACAGTGGCTCCTTTAACAAAATTTCCCCTCATGAAAGATTTAGTCGTAGATCGTACAAGTATGTTTGAAAACTTGAAAAAAGTACGTGCTTGGATAGATGTAGATGATGCTTTAGATCGAGGTTTTGGGCCCAAGATCAGTCCCGAATTGCAAGAGGCTATGTATGTTTTATCTACTTGTATGACCTGTGGTTGTTGCACAGAAGCCTGTCCTCAGGTCAACTCTAACTCCCAATTCATGGGACCAGCTCCCATATCCCAAGCACGTCTTTTTAATGCGCATCCTGTGGGGAAACTAGCAAAAGCAGATAGGCTTCGACCTCTAATGGATGAATCAGGTATTATCGGTTGTGGAAATGCACAAAATTGCGTAAGAGTCTGTCCCAAAAATATACCACTAACAGAATCGATTTCTGTCATTGGTAGAGAGGTGAGCAAACAAGCCTTAAGAGACGTGGTAGGTTTACCCGATGTATAATTTAACTTCTTTTTAAATAAGGTGTACTGTTATCATCTTTTTCAAAGATTTTCCGCTGTTGGGGATACCCGGGCAACTGAACAAGCGCATTAACGATAAGTAAATGTTTAAGGGGTTATGACGCTAAACAACTTCTACAGTTTTTAGGAAGCGATCCCACCTATTGAGAACAAGGTTATTGCAGCCATTGCCCGAACCCCAAACGGCGGTTTTTTTATTCGCGTAGTATGCAAAAAAAATATTACAATGTTTCACGATTTTCTACTTAAGTTGCGCTCTTTCTATTTTTACCATCCTTTTTTTCTTTCTTCTTGATGAGTAAATCCAGCTTCATGTTGAAGATTTCCTTCAGAAGACTAAAGAACTCATGCTACGCAGAGGAGCATTGGAAAAAAGTAAATAATCAAGTATAATTTCTCTGTAACTCCAGAGGAAAAAGCATGACCAAAGAGCTTCTTGCTATAGA
>PSRO01000016.1 GCA_003176115.1 Chlamydiota bacterium
TGGTCTTCGGTTTAATCTCATTGCCGGCATTCATAATCTGGAGCTATGTTAATGAGTTTCGAAAGAGGTCTAATATGCATTTTCCATTTTTTGCAACCATTATAAAGGCCTTCCAAGCGATATAAAAAAAGAAATAACGCTTTTTTTAGATCTTTTAATAGAAAAGTTAGATCAATGAGCTAAAAATAAAGAATCCACCATGGAGCTCTGTGTAATTTTCTCCAAAATAGAGATAGGGGCAGCTTCTGGCATAACAAGGGCTAATCTGGGAACAATCACAGTTTGCTCTAATGCATATTGTCCTGATATTGCCGCATGTGAAACCTGATCGGTGAACACAGCCCAACAAGAATGCGGAGGAAATTCCCAATCATCTTTTGGACAATTTTCTTGAAAATCCTGATTTTCTTTTAAGAAGTTATGCATATTCAACATAAAAGAATCATAAGGAGAACGCAAGGTAATCGGCAAACCTAATTTATGAGCGCTTTTCTTAAAAGCTCGGATTAAACGTCCTGAAAAAGTCTCATGAACCCCTTGAGGAAAAGGCAACTTATTTGTTCCCCCAAAAAGCTCTGTTAAAGTTTCAAAAGGGTCAGAAGTAATCCAATGTCGTTTTTCCAAAGGATTAATATTGGTAAAAAACCGTAAAATACGATCTCCATGCACTGGACGAGAAGGAAAAGAATCCACATGCAAAAGATCGTTACGCGCTCTTGTTCTTAATTGCCTGCCTTTTTCCTGAAAAGGTCGAAAGCTAGCATAGTCCAATTTCCATTTATCTGCATAAGGAGCCAAAAGATGAGCTAATACGGCCATTGTTTTTCGAGAATAGCTTTGCATGATATCTAACATCTTCATTTTTTGTTTTTCTGACAGAGCAACAACATTTGTGATCTTATTAGATTGTGGTTTATAAGCAATATTCTTGCGATTAGCTGCACCTGTCTGCTTTTGCGAAAGTAAAAAATCCAGTTCTTCTTGAGGAAAGTCAAAAGGGCACTTCGGAAAAAAAAGGATATTTCCTTTTTCTAGTTCTTCACAATATCTTTGATTACAATCTATTTCCTGTAAATTTGCTTCTTCAATTGTAATTAGCTGAGCCATAGTACCTCAAATGTTTGTAAGTGATCCAAAAAAAACATTACATATTTGTTTAAACTCTAATCTAATTTCAGAGAAAAAATAAAGTATTATTCATTGATCTGCTACAAACAAAAGGCTACACAATGAATCTATCTAATTTTTTAGGGAATGCAGCAAGAACGCTAGGTGAGACAGCTTCAAGATTAAAAATACATATGGAAAAGATTTGCTATTATCTAAAGTCATTTCAATCTCTGTGTCAAGGTAGTTCCAAATCATTGAGATCTCTTTAAACATTATTCACTCCTTAGAAATAGAAAAGAAATCAGCATTTCTGATATGCGCCATGTTTTTGCCTAGTGAATCAAATGATAAATGGGATTTTATCGTTGCTGCGCCATGGCTCAACTCAAATGAACTGGAATCCTACAAATTAATTTCGGGCAAATTGCAAACATCTTTAACTGAATCCGAACTTCTTCAAATTGCTCGTATCGTCATTTTAGATCCAGAAGATCAGGTAGTCAAATTCTTGCAAACGCTCGAAACAGTAGAGGAATTAACAGGAAAATTTAAATTTGAGATTAAACAAGCTTATCTATTACGTTCGATGCCTGAATCGTGAGGATGTGCCATAGATTAGCCTTCAGGTTTGAACGCATAAAAAAAAGCGGTAAAGTTTTGATCCTAGTATCCATCTTGAATAGAAACACCTATTATGGCCTTGGGAAAGTCTGCCTATCGCATAGTAAGAGATTCTCTGAAGCTATACTGCGCATTCTGAATCACTGGCGTGCAAAATTCAACGTTCCATTCTAGTAGTTTATTTAGCATAGGCGAAAATAAATGATGCGTTTGTTCAAAGTCGTGCAGTAAAACAATGTCGCTTGAATTGAGCAGCGATAGACCCAATCCTTGTTCTGGGTCCTTTTGGATCATCCTTTGAATAAAAAAATCACAATCGAGATGCTTATTAAACAATGCATATTCTTTAGCATCAAAGGTCCAAGGCGCATCAATTCCTATATCTAACTGTTGGGTTTTATAATAAGAATAGTGAATTCCATCAAATATAGCCTTTTGAAATCCTAATTGTTTAAGTAAAAATTGCAGTTGTTCTTTATAAAGTACATTGCTAGAGCCTCCTTTGTCCAAATAGGGAAACCTAAATAGTTTATAAGGCCGTTGTACATCTGCTTTTTCATAAGCGAATTGAATCAGTTCTTCGGTTTTGAGAATTTCGTCTTTTGCTTGCTCTAAGGAAATTTTCGAAAAATAAGGATGACTATATGAATGATTGCCGATAAGATATCCCTGATTGATTGCGTAGACGACGTGATCCAAATGCTTATGCATATATTCCCCCCGGCAATACCAGATTGCCGGGATATTCTTTTGAACCAATTCATCTACCTTTAAACTCATGTAGCTCGAGGGAGCATCATCGATTGTGAGGTAAATGCGTTTTTTAATCATAAAAAAAAGTCCTCTTTTCGTGAACTGGCTTGGATAAGTTGAAAATATTCATCTTTCAATTGATCTAGAACAGATTTGTTTTTGATGATCTTTGCTACAAGCTCATTCAAATCTTCTGCAGAATAATTCAATTTTTGAGCAAAGTCTTCATCAAAGCAAACTTTTCTATCCATGAAATCTACAAAAGTAATTGGATCCTGGGACTTATAATTTATGGACCATGTAACGTTTTCATGATCTAGATTTATATTAATATGAGCTTTATGTTCTCCTGTTTCATTACGTGAAACGAGGGATATACGCCTATCACAAGCAATCATTGCCTTTATAGCCACCTCAGCCGGATTTTTAAACTCTTTAAGATCGTAAACCATTGTCCCCCATTCCAAATTATCTAAGTTAACGCAAAAAGCTTTTTCTCCCTCTAAGCGAAAACTCAGGCGCCCTCTTTCTTTTAAATACGCGACAAATGGCGTGCCATCCTGTTTTAATATAATGGGCGTATCAATATCAAAGCTAGGCTCTAAAAAGACATAACCCCTGTCAGCTGGATCATTGGGAGATTGATAGCTGAAAATGAGTGTAGAGTGGGAATATTTTGACCATCCCCTTTGTTGAAATCTCTTAGATAGAACAGCAGGAATGATCGCCATATTTAGCTCTTTGGGCATTGAGAGAGACAACTCTCGTGTTAATGCTAGACAAGAGCCTCCTTTTCTTTTATGCACATCCATATCCGGATTAAATGCGATCATAGCATCTACTGCTTGAATCGAAGGACTTTTTTGCCGCATCTGTTCATAAAAATCTAAAAATTCACCTACAAGATGCGCTCGATCGTAGTTCAATGCCTTTAAATGTTCTCTAAGGAGAGGTGTAATCATCTTAGACAGCACTTGGCTATCTCGAAGAATGGGAGTGATTTTTAAACCTTTCCAACAAGGCTCTTGGGAAATACCAGAGAGTTTAGTTTGGATCTGTTGATCAAGAAAAAATGCAGTATTGAGCGATTGACACTTTTCAATGAGTTCTTCAAGACACGAGGGATCGCTCAAGGTAGTGACATTTCCCATCTCTTGACCTTCTATCAGATTTTTAAGTACGCGTCTTAAAATCTTACCGCTGCGAGTCTTTGGCAATTTTTTAACCAGGACGATCTTCTCTGGGCGAGCATAGGATCCTAGATAACTGGCAACAGTCTTTTTTAGCTGTTCTTCTATGTTATCTTCACAATTGTAATCATCTTTTAAAATCACAAAGGCAACAATTTTTTCTCCTTTTAGATCATCTTTGACTCCAACCACTGCTGATTCTGAAACCGCTGTGTGTTCAATAAGCGCGTTTTCCACTTCAGCGCTTCCAATCCGATGTCCTGAAATTTTTAGTACTTCATCGCATCTTCCGTGAATCCAAAAATAACCTTGTTCATCGCAAGAAGCAGCATCACCCACAAAATAATACTTGCCATCCCATTTACTCCAATAAGTAGAAACATATCGATCATGATCTCTGTACAAACCGCGCATCATAGAAGGATAAGGCTTACGTATTGATAAAAAGCCTTTAGAAGAAGAAGGGTTGCCTTCTTCATCTAAAACTGCGACATCATACCCTGGGAGAGCTTTAGTCACTGTTCCTGGAACAAGCGATGTCACCCCAGGCAATGGCGATATCACAAGACCTCCAGTTTCTGTTTGAAACCAAGTATCTACAATCGGACATTTCTCATGTCCAATATTTTTATGATACCAAAGCCAAGCCTCAGGATTAATCGGCTCGCCAATCGTTCCTAATAGACGCAAAGAATCGAGGTTCGTATCCTGTAAACAATCCCCTCCCCATTTCATAAACATGCGCACTAAAGTCGGGGCTGTATAAAAAATGGTGACATGATTATCGTCAATAATTTTTGCGAATTGGTTTTTGGCCGGAGTATCAAACGCTCCTTCATAGATCACTTGCGTCACCCCATTAGATAAAGGTCCATAGGTTACAAAACTATGTCCAGTGATCCAGCCAATGTCTGCAGTAGACCAATAAACGTCCTGAGGTTTTATGTCGAATACCCATTTAAACGTCGTATGTACTCCAACTAGATATCCCCCTGTCGTATGCAGAATCCCCTTGGGTTTCCCAGTAGTTCCTGAAGTATACAAAATAAATAAAGGATCCTCCGCATCCATTTTTTCGGGCTCGCAGTAGGGAGAAACAGACTCCATCAACTCATGATACCAATAATCTCTTCCTTCTTTTAGAAAAACAGGGCTATTGGTATGTTTGAGGACAAGAGTTTTTTGGATGCTCGAACAATCATCCAAAACCTCATCGATCTGTGACTTATAAGAAATCTCTTTGCCAGCTCGATAACTTCCGTCTGCAGTAATCAGTAATTTAGCCTCTGCATCATTCACGCGGTCCTTGACAGACTGTGCCCCAATACCTCCAAAAATTACGGAATGAACAGCGCCAATGCGAGAGGAAGCCAACATGGCAGCTAAAGCCTCAGGTACCATAGGCATGTAAATAGCAACGCGATCCCCTTTTTCCACCCCCATTTGCTTCATTATATTGGCTAGTTTGTTGACTTCTTTATAGAGATCTTCATAGGTTAACGTGCGTTTATCTCCTTGCTCATTACACCAAATAAGGGCATTTTTGTCCCCTTTTCCTGCTAAAATATGCCTATCTAGGCAATTATACGAGACATTCAATTGTCCCGATTGAAACCACTTTGCATAAGGAGGTTTCCAATCTAACACTTGATCCCACTCGCGAAACCAATCTATGTCAGATGCGCATTCTGCCCAAAATTGAACAAAATCTTTTTCTCCTCGATCATAAAGTTGCTCATTTTGAATATTTGCTTGCGATTGAAATGCTGGGTAGACAAAATTGCTTTTTTCTTTACCAATTGCCAAATTTAGCGCAAAAAAACATAATCCCAAAAATGTCATCTCACGTTTCATTACTATCTCCTAATCATTAAAAAATGTATAAAATCAAATATTTATTTAAACAAAACATGGATTAATTTTTAACAATAAACTCGATTTTTAATCAGGTAGAAGCAGACTTTTGGGAAGGTGTATTGGATCGGCTTTTCAAACCGAGGTTCTTGATTGCCCTTTCGAATAGATTTAATAGGATAGGGTCTGTAACATGCACATGACTTAATTCCGTTTCCATAAGGAACAGAACTATATCGTATCATTTGAGACGATTGAGGAACTATTTTTGCTGATATAAAGCCGCTTTATCTTTCAAGATTAAATTTTAAAATTGTATTCAAATACGCGATTGATAAAACGATTTTTCTCAATAACACTCTTTAGAATTTGGCTCTCTAAAAAGCTAGCGACCTCTAAAATAGTCACGAAGATAAATGACACCAATAGCGATAGAACCATAAGCCTGCACTCTATGAGACCCAGGAAAATCTTCATAAACTTTTACGGCTTTTTCAATCAATTTCCCAGTATCCAATTTATCATCATAAATATGAGGCAGGATGTTTTTTACTCCTTCTCCTATAACCATTTCTCGAAAGTTTTTGTACGTATGTAAATAGGTAACCCTACATAAAATTCCTTGATGACGATTGTGAAATTGAATAGGGTCTCCTACCTGTATTTTACCAAATGCAGGAGTATTAACACGGCACTCTGCTTTTTTTGTTCCATTTCTTATCAACTCGAGATAAGGAGCCTCCTTGCGATTCTGAACCGTAAAAACATGTTTTGGTTTTTCCAAGTATTCCATATCTTCTCCTAAACGAGTTGATTTTTGACCGCCCCTTTGACTCCTAAAAAACTCAGTCTCGGTTGCAGAGTGCCACCTTTTATGCTTATAAGATGGAGAGTCTCCGCTTAATTCTTTTCCTCTACCAGGGCAATCCTCCCGGGCCTCACTGACTTGATAACTCACTCCTATTTTTCTTTTTTTTGTCAAAATTTCTTTTGAGTCGATAGGTGATTTGCTAGAAAATGGGACAGCTACTGGCTTTCGCACTGAATCTATCTTCGTTCTCTGCTTTTTTGTCTTTTCGATTAAATCAGGATCATCCCATGTATTTGATCGGCTTGTGGGCGAAGATGAGCTTGATGATTCTGGACGTAATGGATCTTTTACCTTTCTGCTTTCATGTGTTAGAATAGGCAGGCTAGTTGGAACTCGCACCGTGACTGATAATTTTAACGTCATAAACATTACTCCTCAGCCCTTGAAAAAAGACCGGTTAATCAAGACAGCGGATGATAAAGACATGCAGCGGATATTGTCAACAATAAACAATATAATTTTGAACTTAAGGTCATTGCAAACAGACAAGTCAGCAATCAAAGGACTTCTTTTAGCATCTTTGGCAGTCAGAGTGTTGAGTAGCCAGTCTCTACCATCTGCGATCAAGGAGGGTGTGATATCAGACAGAAAATAAGATCCTATGCTCTTCTTCCACCATACAAGATGAGCCTCTTTCGCTCTAAGGGGATTGAATAGTTGAATGTATTTGTCGATCATATCAGCAAGAGTATATCTCTTCGCTGCCGATGTTTTAAAACATCTTCCTTCACGGATCGCAGATTCGGTTTGCTGTATCCACTTCTTTGCATCGGTAATCCTACCGAAAGTCGCCGTCTGTGTTGGCGCCCTTTTAGCCTTATGATCGCTTGGAAGCGTGGTTTGCCGTTTTGATCCTTTCGCTCTTTGATTGTTGCCATTGTTACCTCGCATATTTGCAGTTTAAAACCACATAAGACGATGTTTCTTATGGCTACACAATAGTACGCAGTAGGATATCGAAAACGACTTATAGCTTATCGGACTTTTGAGGTGTCCAAACAAGGCGTTTCGGTACCTGAAGTGCGTTACTTTTGAGAAGAACGGAGCATTATTGGAGCATTGGAACTTGAGAAGCATAAAAAGAAAGAGCAGCCAAGTTTTGATCCTAACTGCTTGAAAGACAAAAATCTCCGGGTGCAAGATTCGAACTTGCGACCAATAGATTAACAGTCTACTGCTCTACCGCTGAGCTAACCCGGAATGGAAGGACCATTTTATAAAGAGTTGTATTTTAGAGCAATAATAGCTTTGCGTTTCTGATAAAAAAAGGTAAACTTCATTTTTTTGGGAGTGACTATGGAAGAGATCTACGGCTTTATCGATACGATTGTTTTTGCAGAAGAAGAAAAAGGGTTCACTGTAGCTCGCTTGAAGGAACCTAAAAAAAAAGAACTAACTTGCATTGTAGGCATCATGCCCTCTGTCCAGCCAGGGGAAACCATTCGCTGTAAAGGTGTTTGGCGTATTCACCCCGAACATGGACAGCAGTTTGAAGTAAAGGCTTTTGAATCACAAGCCCCTTCAGATTTAATAGGAATTCAAAAGTATTTAGAATCGGGGATGATTAAAGGAATTGGTCCTATCTACGCACAGCGCATAGTCAAACTTTTTGGACTAAATACACTAGATGTAATTGATCAAAAGCCTGATCGCTTATTAGAAGTGGCTGGTATTGGAGAAAAAAGGGTTGAAAAAATTAAAACTTGCTGGCATGAACAGCAAGCTATTAGAGATGTAATGATTTTTCTCAGGGGCCATAATGTTAGCCCTTCTTTTGCCCAAAAAATTTTTAGAATGTACGGCGCTCAAAGTATTGAAAAAGTGCGTTCTAACCCCTTTCGTTTGGCTAAAGACATTCACGGAGTTGGCTTTAAAACAGCAGATGTAATCGCGCAAGGACTCGGAATTGCAAAAGATGCTAAAGAACGGATTTGTGCAGGGATTGAGCATACTCTATGGGAGCTAAGCCAAGAGGGACATGTATGCTACCCCATCCAAGACCTAGCTCCTAAAGCAGTAGAAAAACTAGAGGTTTCTCAAGATCTCATTGCAGAAGGCATTTCTTCTCTAGTCCAGCTAGAAGAAATTGTGAAAGAAGAACAGATGGTATGGATAAAGCCTCTTTTTTTAATGGAAATGGGGATTGCTCGAGAAATGATGCGTTTAACACAGCACCCTTGTCGAATACGGGAAGTGCAATTAGATAAGGCCTTAATCTGGGTCCAACAAAAACTCTTAATCGATTTAGCAGAAGAACAACTAGCAGCAGTAGCTTGTGGTCTTAAAGCAAAGGCTCTCATTATAACAGGCGGCCCAGGAACAGGAAAAAGCACCATTACTAAAGCGATATTAACAATCACTGAGAGGATTGCAAATCAGATTGTTTTAGCAGCTCCTACAGGGAGAGCTGCTAAAAGAATGAGTGAAATTACTGGGAAAAAAGCATCGACTATTCATAGTCTTTTGGAAATGGATTTTAAAATAGGAAAATTCAAACGCAATAAAGAGAATCCTATTTGCTGTGACTTGCTGATTATTGATGAAGCAAGCATGATAGATACTCAACTCATGTATAACTTGCTCAAAGCGGTTCCTGATGATGCAAGGATCATTCTTATTGGAGATATCGACCAATTACCCAGTGTTGGTCCAGGAAATGTACTTAAAGATCTAATTGCTTCGGAAAGGCTTTCTGTAACAGAATTAAAAAAGATCTTTCGTCAAGCAGCAGGGTCTTTAATTGTCACTAATGCACACAGGATCAATCAAGGACAATTTCCTGATATTTCCTATCATCCACGCAGCGATTTTCAATTTATAGAAAAAGAAGATCCACAAGAGGTCATTGATACTATTGTAAATCTGATTGTAAACCAATTGCCTAAAATATATCGCTTTCATCGTTTTGATGATATTCAGGTGTTATCCCCTATGAAAAGAGGGCTAATTGGCAGTGAAAATCTAAATGTTGTTCTGCAACAAAAACTCAACTCCTCTCCTACAGCTCTACATCGTATGGGACGCTCCTTTCAAGTAGGAGATAAAGTAATGCAAATCCGCAATAACTACGAAAAAGAGGTTTATAATGGAGATGTAGGGAAAATTACAGAGATGGATCTTACGGAACAAACACTTAAAGTGGTTTTTGATTTAAAGGTCATCTCTTACGATTTTACAGAAGTTGATGAGTTAATCTTAGCTTATGCAGTATCTATCCACAAATATCAAGGCAGTGAGTGCCCTTGTGTAATCATTCCCATACACACATCTCATTTTAAAATGCTTTATCGCAATTTATTATATACAGGCCTTACTCGGGGTAGGAAACAGGTGATTTTTGTAGGCACAAAAAAAGCATTAGCTATTGCTATAAAAAACGAAGATGTCCTAAAACGTTATACAGGTTTAAAACGAGCTCTGCAACGATTTGTACAGATTTAAGAAGTTGCTATCTCTGCAGAATATTTAAATAACAATTCACCTTGCATACTTCTTTAAAAGGAATAATGTTAAGTACGTTTTCCTAGGCATATGCAAATTTAAGGAAAGGAGGCTACACAAATTCGCACACATTTGCCAAGTTCATGAAAAAAATCCTTATTTTGAAGTTGAAGAGCACCTTCTAAGCAAAAAGCTATGCAATCGTCATAACTACAGGAACACCGACTTGGAAGATCTTCCGCATTTGCGGCCGCATTCATCCCAACTGTTAAAGCAATAACTGGAAGAGCCACTTTATTTATATTTTGGGAAATAGGGGAAAGAGAAAAAGAATATCCTGTAACATTTTGGATAGTAGAATTCATATAGTCAAATGCTTTTATTAGGCTCAACACGTGTAATCCCTCTGGGGTTCCATTTTTTTAATAGAAAGTTTAGCATATACCTCTTTTTTAGAATCAAAAACACCCTTCTTCATAAGGATTTAAGATTTTTTGTTTAAAATCAGGAGAAATTATGACAATACTAACACCAAAATTAGCATCTGAAGCGTTTACTGTTAAAGCTTATAGAAGTGGGATAACTGTTCTTCTTGCTATGAATTTAGACAAAACAGCAACTGCTACTTTAGCAGGCTTTGCTATACTTTGCACTCTTAATAAACCAGCTTATTTTATTTAAATAATCGCCTCAATTTCACCTTAGGAGCTCATAGAGAAACAACCGCGGCTGATCGAGAATGAACACCGTCTAACTTTAGCTCCCTTTCAAAATAAGATTCCTTGTCGAAAACCCATTAGATGACGCTTATCAAGCATTTTAATTTTTTTATGTCTCCCAATTATCCCTGATAACTTTAATTGTTTCTAATAATATCCTCTTAAACATCTACGCAGGCATACAGAAAACACGCAAATATTCTCTTAAACATCTACGCAGGCATTCAGAAAACTCGTAAGAGAAAGTATCTCCCATTCTTTCTTGCAAACCAACTATGTTGCAAAAATTTCTACAGTCATTTCTGCAAAAATCCTCGCAAGTGCCATTAAAAAAACCTCTCCCAGAAATAATTGCAGCTCCACAAGTTGACAAATACATTCCAGTCGCTAAAGCAATGGCGGGAAGCGCTACTTTACTAATATTTCTAGAAAGATTAGAAAGAGAACATTTTGTACTGCTTTGAACAGTAAAATTCGCATGATCAAATGCCCTTACTGAATTTAACATATAGATCCTTCTGATTGCATCTTTTTTTGTAAACAAAAGTTTGACACATAAGCTTTATATAGTCAAATATTTAAATGAAGAAAATTCCATAGATTATTTAATTTTTGTGCCAATTTCTGCTAAAGACACTTCTAGAGGTTCGGGACTTTGCTCTGCATCTGCAGCAAGCAACATACCTTGGCTTTCAATTCCCATGATTTTAGCAGATTTTAGGTTAGCAATGATTACTATTTTTTTACCAATCAAAGAGGTTAAGTCGGTTATTTTTTCACCAATTCCAGAAACAATTTGTCTTTTTTCAGCTCCTAAATCCAAGGAAAGTTTTAACAGTTTTTTAGATTTAGGAATTCTTTCTACCGCTATGATCTGTGCTACTCGTAAATCTAGTTTGCGCACATCATCAATAGAAATCTCTGTATTTTCTTGTGGCTTCTCTAAAGCATGGGAATAAAGTTTTTTCCGTTGTTCCACAATGGTTTCATCCTCTATTTTATTAAATAAAATCTTAGGCTCGGGCAAAGCTGTACCTGCAACAATAGCTGATTCTAAAACCTGATGCCAATGGGCTTTTTCTAAGGAATCTTCAAATCCAAGCATCGAGAAAATCTTTTGTGCACTTTGAGGAATAATGGGACAAGAAATGAGTGCTAAGGCTTTAAGGCACTCAAGACAACAAGAAATGGTTGTCTGCATTTGTGAGAAAGTAGATTGATTGCGAGCTAAAACCCAAGGTTTTTTCAGATCAAAGTAAGCGTTGCCTGCTTGTGCTAATTCCATAATAAGCTGTGAGGCTTTTCTTAAATGAAACGAGGCATAAGCTGCTTCTGCTTGGCCGGCTATATTTTTGATCCTATCCAAAAACAATTGATCTTCTTCCGTCAGCTCTAATCTAGGGGGAGCTTTAGCAGAAAGTTTCTCTTTAGTAAATACAAGCACTCTATTTACTAGGTTTCCATATTTACCCAAAAGTTCTACATTGCAGCGCATTTGGAAATCTTTCCAAGTAAATTCACTATCTTGGGTTTCTGGCGCATTTGCAGCAATTGTATAACGGATTTGATCTGCTGAAAAAGAAGAGAAAAAGGACTCCAGATCAATACACCAACCATCTGACTTACTAAATTGCTTCCCTTCTAGATTGTAAAACTCATTAGCAGGGAGTTCATCGACAAGTTTATAAGGTTGATTTTGCCCCATAATCATTGCAGGAAAAAACAAAGCGTGAAAAGGAATATTATCTTTGCCAATGAATTGTACAAGCTTTGTTGTAGAGTCGAACCAATATTTTTTCCATTTCTCGGGTTCTCCTTGCTTCTCTGCCCATTCTTTAGTAGCTGAAATATAGCCAATGGGAGCGTCAAACCAAACATAGAATACTTTTCCTTGAGCATTAGGTAAAGGAACAGGCACTCCCCAATCCATATCACGAGTAATAGAGCGCTCTTTTACGTCTTCTGCATAAGAGCTTGCAAAGTGCAAAACATTAGGTTTCCAATCCTTGGAAACAAGCCAGTCGGATAATTTTTGTTTAAAAAGATCAAATCGCAAAAACCAATGAGTAGTAGGTTTTAATACAAGAGGCAAGCCTGAAATCTTAGAAACCGGCTGTATAAGATCTGTTGCTTCATAACTTGCACCACACCTTTGACACTCATCTCCTCTTGCTTGAGAAAACCGACATTTAGGACAAGTCCCCATTACATAGCGATCTGCTAGAAATTTGCCCTCTTTTTCTGAATAAAGCTGATTCGTTGTTCTTTCTTCTATATAGCCATTATGTAGTAAATCCAAGAAAAATTGCTGAGTGGTTTCTTTGTGCTTTGGCCAAGTCGTACGGGAATAATGGTCAAAGGAAAAATGCAATTGGGCGAATAAACGCTGATTGATCGCATGAAATAAGTCCACATGTTCTTGAGGGCTGTGTTTAGCTAGCTCTGCACTTAAAGTGATTGCAATTCCATATTCATCCGATCCACAAACATAGAGAACATCATGACCGCAAAGACGCATAAACCTGGCATAGCAATCGGCAGGAAGATATGCTCCTGCAATATGACCAAAGTGCAAAGGCCCATTTGCATAGGGAAGCGCAGAGGTAATTAAAATTTTTTGAAGCATGGAATGATAATTATTCTTCAAAATCTAGTTGTCTTAATACTGCAATATAATCTTTGTGAGGATTGCGTTTAATTTCATCAAGTAATTTTGTTAAATTTACTTCTCTACTAGAGCGGATATAAAAACGCGCTAATTCAATGACTTGATTAGCTAATTCAAAATTACTTTTAAATAATCCTCGTAAATACTCATTTGTAAGAGGATGTTTAGGCAGCGGTGGCATAAAAAACCTTAAGTTGAAAGTTGGCGTACACGATGTTCCTCTGCAATGATAATACTGCGTAAAACAGCATAAGCATGCTTCAAGGAATCATTTACAATATGGTAGTCATAATAACTAATTTTTTTTAATTCTTGCTCTGCCCAAGATAACCTTCGAGCTAGAGTTTTTTTATTTTCTGTCTTGCGCTTTAAAAGTCTAGATTCAAGCACTTCAAGTGAAGGAGGGCTTAGGAAAATGTAAATTGCAGTAAAATTTTTTTCCTTTAGCTGCATTGCCCCTTGTGTATCAATCACCAAGAAGACGTGCTTGCCTCTTTTCTGCTGAAAATTTACATATTCACAGGAAGTGCCATAATTATATCCGAAGACTTTTGCATATTCAAGAAAATCTCTCTCTTTTATTTTAGATGCAAATTCTTTTTCAGAAATAAAAAAATAATCCTTTCCATCTACCTCATTAGAGCGAGGAGGACGTGTTGTATAAGAAATACTTTCTACGATAGAATCAAACTCCTTAGATAACATCCGCACAAGAGTAGTCTTTCCTGTTCCCGCTGGAGCACTTAGAACAAACACAAACCCAGTTAAAAAATTTGATAACACAGGTTGTGGAATGTTATTCAACATTTTGAATTTGTTCTTTCATTTTTTCTAGTTCGCTTTTTATATAAATTACCAAAGGGATGATTTCACTATCGCTTGCTTTACTACCTAAAGTATTGATTTCTCTTTGCATTTCCTGTATCAAAAATTCTAGTATCTTACCAACCGCTTTTTCTGAAGCGGCTAAATAATTGCGGAAATGAACAATATGGGTATGTAAACGCATAAGTTCTTCTTCAATATCCATTTTTTCAGCAAAAATAGCTACTTCTCTACCAGCCTTTTCCATTAAATCAGGAGAACTTGCCTGATAATCTTCTAAAATTTTTAAAATTTTCTTACGATACCTATCTACAGGTATCTCTTTTTTTTGATGAATTTTTTGCAAAGCCTCTTCTATGCTTTTAAGTCGATTTTGCAAGTCAATCTCAATAGCTTTGCCTTCTTTGCTCTTCATTTTTAATAGCTGCTTTAAACCCTCTTGCATGAGTTCAAATAAAAATGCTTTAGTCTTCTCTTCTTCTGCTTGATTAAAGTACATAGGTGGGGAAAAATGAGAGACCACAAAAGAAAAATCAATGGTTTTATCTGGGTCATATCCTAATTCATGAAAGATATTTTCCCAGTTTTCTTTAGATTTTTTTAACTGCAAAATATAATTACTATTTGCATTTATACTGTCTTGTTGTACTAAAAGACGTACAGTAATTTGTCCACGCTCTAGCTCTTGAGCTAACCACTTACGTAAATCTACATCAAACTGCAAAAGATCTTTAGGCAAATACATGGCAAAATCCATGATTTTGCGATTGACTGAATGAAGTTCTAATGTATAGCGCCTATCAGAGGTGGCTTTGCTGCATCGGCTGTAAGCCGTCATACTTTTAATCATGAAACATTATTATGTAAAATTCTTTGATAGAAAGCAACTATGTTTGGACTTTTAGCGGAGCAAAGCTCAACCGATGAATAGGGCAAGGTCCAAAATGTTTAAGAGCTTCTAAGTGTTTTTTCGTCGGGTATCCTTTATGCTGCGAAAACCCATATTCAGGCCATAGCTTATGGTAATCGAGGTCATCTCGCGTTTTTTTTGCTAAAATAGAGGCTGCTGCAATGGACTGCGAGCTAGCATCTCCTTTAATAATCGCTTCA
>PSRO01000072.1 GCA_003176115.1 Chlamydiota bacterium
ATGGAACGACCAAAAAAACCCAAGGTATTTTTACTCAGGAAAAAAGAGTCAGGTAATAGTAGACAAAAAAAGTCGGAAGATTATTTGCACTGCATTTACCCATGGTAAGCGCCATGATTTTCGTTTATTTAAAGAATCCAAAGTACACATCCATTCCAATACCAAAATAATTACAGGTATAGGATATCAGGGACGTAAAAAGCTTCATGAAAAAACACACATGCCCAAAAGAAAGAGGATAAACACAACAACCCATATCTAACTAGAGAACGTTCTATGAATGAAAAGGTCATTTATATACATAACATGGAACAAACAGGACTCCCAAGGAATTGTGTTTATACGTTGGTTACTTATGATCAGGATGATAAGAAACTTGAAAACTGTTCTATGGGATTTGAAGTCACCTCTTCTTTTTTATAGATCGAAAACAATTACGTTAATGTAGAAATCAAAGATTAGTTTGTATTAAATAAAGGGCATCTTCTAGTGAAGATGCCCTTTTTTGGTTTGAAATAGATTTTTTAAAAACAATAACCTATGGATTGCATCTTGCTAGTGTAAAATAATTATTTTCGCATTCTTCGCTATGATCATCTATATATCCCTTAGTAGGTGGCTTACAAAATAATTCCCCAAATAATTTTATAGAATTTTGCATACATGCATGTGCAGATACGCCACATTCTTTAAAACGCTCCCAATGAGCTTGAAAAGCAGGGACACAATTATAATAGCCATTAGAGCTTGTTGTAATATTTTTAACTATGTCATGTAAAGACTGTAGGTTTTCGTTTATGGGAGGTTTGATGAAATCTGCTTCTGTAAATGCGTTATTAGCAATCAAAAAATAAGCAGCAGCAGCAGCAGCAGCTGTAAGTCCAATACCAACGGTCCCAATGACAATGTTTCTTCGTGTTAAGCAAGAATGATTAGATGATGAAGGGGGTAAATCAATGGTTATTTGGTTTGCATTTTGTGGAAATAGTTGGAAATATACGGACATAAATCTCTTTGGTAGATTGTTTTATTATGATTTTTAGGTTTATAAGTATATTTTTTATGAAAAAATGAATAAAACGAAACTATAGAAATCGTTGTTTAAAAAACAGCTTATTCTTTTGTTTCATCGATAGAGCGGCTATAGATAAGACGTACTCCTCTTTTGCCAGAAATCAAGGCCATGACCCACTCTATTAATACGATAAAGCGGTCGCGGAATCCAATGAGGTAGACAAGGTGAATAAAAGCCCACATGAGCCAGGCGATAAAGCCGGTAAATTGGAGTTTGCCGATAAAAGCAATGGCTTTGGCTTTTCCAATGGTAGCCATGCTTCCTTTATCAAAATATTTGAAGGATTTTCTCTTTTTTTTATCTAGGTCGCGGGTAATGGTTTTTGCTACATAACGCCCTTGTTGAATAGCTACAGGCGCAATTCCTGGAAGGAGCTTATTTTTGTATTCCACATGTGCAGCGTCTCCGATGACAAATACTTCTGAAAAGTTAGGCAAAGTCAAATCAGGTTCAACGATTACACGACCTGCACGATCTAAGGGAGTATTTAAACGGGTAAGTAATTTGGAGGCTTGATTGCCTGCGGCCCAGATGATGTTTTTTGAAGCGATAAACGTATCTGCTATTTGAACGCCTGAGTCATCAATGTTAGTTACTCTTGTGTTATTAAGTACTTGAACCCCGAGTTTTTCAAGGTCTTTTTTAGCGCGTTTGGATAATCTTTCAGGATAACTGGGTAAGATATTAGGACATGCTTCTATTAAGAAAATTTGTGCTTTTTCTGGGTTAATTTTACGAAAGTTTTTAAACATGGTTTTGTAAGCTATCTCAGCAATAGCCCCTGCCATTTCCACTCCAGTAGGTCCTCCACCAATGATTACAAATGTCAAATAAGGTAAAATGGATCCAAAATCAGCTCTTTCTGCTTTTTCAAAGGAGATCAAGATTTGTTCGCGAATATTTAAAGCATCGGGAATGGTCTTTAGGCCAGGAGCAAAGGCTTCCCATTGATCGTTGCCAAAGTAGCTGTGACGAGCTCCAGTGGCAATGATTAAATAATCATATCCAAACCACGCTTGATTAGAAAGGATCACTTGTTTCTGCGCGATATTGATATCAGTTACTTCACCCATAATTACAGAAACATTTTCTTGATTTCTGAGGATCTCTCTTAGAGGGGTGGCGATTTCTCCAGGGGATAGAGCTGCTGTAGCTACTTCGTATAAAAGAGGTTGAAATAGGTGGTAGTTCATTTTATCGATTAATAAAATATCTACATCGGCTTTTTTCAAAGCTTTAGCAGCATTTAATCCTCCGAAGCCTCCACCAATAATAATTGCTTTACTTTTAGTCATAAAATTACTTTTGTTTTATTATTATGAAATTAATCTTCTTGTTTTTATTTAAATAAGAGAAAAAGTAAAATCTTTGCAAGGTTTTTTATCGAGAGAATATATTTCTTTTTGATTTGCAAGAAAGCCTTCTTCTCAATAAAATCACTTTATACAAAGATAAAAGTTTTAACACCATAGTGCGCTAAAAGCTGTATAAATTTATTAAGGCGGCGATTCGCGTTTACCTTAAGTGACTACATGTATTGTGTTCAAGATCTTTTCCAAAAATATGGACCACAGCTTGGGTTGAAATTAATTGCAGGAGAGTCGGGTTTAAATCGACAAATTAAAGTGCCTGAAGTGCATCGCCCGGGACTAAGCTTATCTGGATATCTAAAGAATTATGCTAGTCAGAGAATTTTAGTGTTTGGCAACGTTGAAGCGCGCTATCTTAGAGATCTTGATAAAAAACTACGATTAAGTAGGTTACAAGCAATTCTAACCTCTCAAACGCCTGCTGTTATTCTGGCTGGTCGCTATACACCTTTAAAAGAGCTAGTGCGTGTTTGTGCAGAAGTGAAAATCCCCTTGTTTCAAGCTCAAGGTTCTACTATGAGCTTAGTTAGTAAAATGACCCTAATACTCAACGAAGAGTTTTCTTTAACCATGACCTGTCATGGGACTTTAGTCGAAGCTTTTGGAGTAGGATTATTGATACAAGGAGATTCCTCGGTAGGCAAAAGCGAAGCTGCTTTAGGGCTAATTGAAAGAGGGCATCGTTTAATTTCCGATGATGTTGTGCGTATTCGCTTGAGAGAAGGTTCTTCCCTCCAAGGATCAGGTCCTGAATTAACGCGCCACTTACTTGAAATTCGAGGAATTGGCATTATCAATGTAGCCCACCTATATGGAGCAGTATGTGTCAGAGATGAGAAAACAATCGATCTCATTATAAAACTAGAAGAATGGGATGAGCGTAGATTTTATGATCGAGTGGGTCTAGATGAAAAATATTATGACATTCTTGGAATAAAAGTCCCTTTTCACGTGATTCCCGTTAAGCAAGGTCGAGATATTGTTTTGTTAATTGAAACCATTGTTTTAAATCAAAGATTAAAAGAAATGGGATATCATTCTGCCCGGGAATTCAATGCTAAGTTGTTAGAAAGTATTTCTAGAAAACAGAGTAAGAGGGTTAAAATCTGTGAAGCTCATGCGCAAAGTGAGAGTTAAAAATGCAATGGGATTGCATGCTAGACCAGCTACCGGAATTGTTAGATTATTGCAGGGGACAAAGTCTGCTGTTTCTTTTACCTATCGCAAAGAAACAATTAATGCACGGAGTATCATGAGCATTTTGATGTTAGCCGCAACAAAAAATTCTTTGATTACCGTTTTGGTGGAAGGAGATGATGCTCAAGAAACTATGGAAAAGCTAGTTAATGGGTTTGAGAATCATTTTGGAGAGCAGTAAATGTCCAAAAAACAAGAAGAAGAAACTAGGATTCAGGGTTATTCAGTCAGCGAAGGAATTGCAATAGGTTATCCTTTTTTCCTAGAAAATGTAGAAAAGCCCATTCCTAATTTTCCCATTACATTAAATGAAGTTGATCAAGAAATTCAACGCTATCACATAGCGTTAAGATGCAGTAGTGAAGATCTTAAAAAACTTTCTAAATATTTAACTTATAAAGGTTCCAAAGAAGCTGCTACTATCATTGATACGCAAATCCAAATTCTTGGGGACCCTTGTTTAACTACTCAAGTGGAAGAAAAGATTCGGCATATGTTACAAAATATCGAAGCTGTTTTTCATTCTGTCATTACAGATTATGAGATCCGTTTTTCTTGTATAAAGGATAATCTTTTTCAAGGCAGATGGGTTGATATAATGGATTTAGCAAAAAGAGTGCTTAGACATCTTTGCTTTCAAGAACAAGCTTCTTGGCTTAATGCTCCAGCCGAATCTATCATTTTTGCAAAAGATTTAATTCCTTCTCACGCGGCAGTTGCTGACTATCCTCGTGTCATTGCTTTTGTTACAGAAGAAGGAGGAGCTAGTTCACATGCAGCACTCATTGCTAGATCAAAAGGGATCCCTTATGTGACTTGTATTAATTTAAATAATCTGCACTTATGTCTAGTCCAATGCGTTATTGTAGATGGATACAATGGAGAGGTTATTTTAAATCCTAACGATAAGACTCTAGTAGAGTACCAAAACCGTAGAAACAATTTACAGAAATGGGCTAAGAAAACTCATGTAAACACAGATTCTGTTTTACAAACAAAAGATGGATACTCTGTAGAAGTACTAGCAAATGTAGGTCATCTACATGATGTCGAACAGCTTACAAAACTTGGTGCTAAAGGGATTGGCTTATTTCGTACAGAATATCTTTTTTTTCAAAATAATCATTTTTCTTTTTCAGAAGAACATCAGTATGAATTTTATTCGAAGATTATTCAAAAAGCTGCTGATATGCCCGTAACTATTCGTGTTTTTGATATTGGAGGAGATAAAATTCCACAGTTTCTATCTCTTAGCTCAGATAGTTCTGTATCCAAATACCGAGGGATTCGTTTTCTTCTTTTGCATAAAGATATTTTCCGTATGCAGTTAAGAGCTATTTTGCGAGTAGCATATTATGGAAACGTACGTATTCTATTACCCCTAATCAGCGACCTTATCGAATTAGAAGAATCGCGTATTTTGATAGAGCAAGTGTCTCAAGAGCTATCTCAAGAAGGAGCGTTATATAAATCAAATCTACCTTTAGGATGTATGGTTGAAATTCCATCTGCTGTATTCATTTCTGGTGCTTTAGCAAAACATTGTGATTTCTTATCTATTGGGACCAATGATCTTATACAATATAGTTTAGGCATAGATCGTAGCGATTATGTAGAAAGTGATTTTAATTACTCTATTCATCCTAGTATTATCCGCATGATTAAAATGGTTATTTCTGAGGCTATACAAAATAAAAAAAATGTTTCTATTTGTGGAGAAATTGCTTCTAACCCTCTTTTTACTGCTCTATTAATGGGGTTAGGGTTGAAAATCTTTTCCTGTTCTCCTCGTTATATTCCAGCTATTAGACATGTGATTAGACAAATTCACTTTAAAGACGCAGCTATTCTAGCACAGACAGTATTGGAGATGGATTCTTCATCGCAAATTTTTAAGGTCTTACAAAGCTACCTTAATTCTATACATATCCCTGATTATTTGTGCGGCAATCTTCATTCGAGAAAATAAGAAGCTTGTATTTTAAGACGGATTCTTCTGCCTAATGGGTTATCAAAGAAAATTATTTATCACTCATTGAACCGCTCTATTCAGGAGATTGTTGGAGAGTGAAAATCTATGAGATTGCATTTTTTTTGATCAGCTCCTTGTGTTGTATATTTTACTGAGATAGACAAAGAATGGATACTTTCAAAAAAAAATAGTTTATTTATATGAACTTGTGCTAAACCTTAAAAATCCTAAAGGAAGGCTCTAATGCTATCGGTAAATGCTGGGAACTCGTTTGAATCTTATTACTCATGTTACGCAGAGGAGCATTGGAAAAAAGCAAATAATCAAGTATAATTTCTCTGTAACTCCAGAGGAAAAAGCATGACCAAAGAGCTT
>PSRO01000081.1 GCA_003176115.1 Chlamydiota bacterium
AATGCAAGTTACTATAGATCAAAGCTGATTTCTGCATATCTTAAGGACTCTAGAATACAAATGAAATTCTTACCTCCATACTCTCCAAACCTTAATCTGATCGAACGATTTTGGCAATTCATGAATCGCCAAGTTCGGAATAACCAATATTATGAAAAATTCGTAGAATTCAAGAAGGCAACTCTTAGTTTTTTTTGAAAATATTGCTAGCTATCGAGAGGAATTAAAAAGTCTTCTCTCTAAAAAATTTCATATTATAAAGCCGTAGTTCTCATTCCATCGAGTATATCCATTCGCGTCTTAAAGAAATGAACTTAGGTATTAGCCATCATTATTTACACACTAGATGGAACGGTTCTAAATTATGCTCCATTTATCATGAATCTTTAGCTCAAGGCTTACTCATTATTAAATGTTTCTAGCGAGTATACCGAAGTAAGCAGAGAGATCCAACAATCCGCTCAAGGCTTTCAAGAAAATATAAGTAAAGTTAACCAATGGGTAAGTCGGTCTTTAGATCTATTTATGGAATTTTTAAAACCCACCTTAGACGAGATTAAAAAGCGATTTCCTATAACTACGATTGCTTAAAAAACACTTTAGGAACCTAATTGATAGAGCGTACTATATTTTTCTTGTAGATAATTCAAAAAAGGTTTTTCTGAAAGGGCGGCTCCTGTAACTTTTTGACAAAGCTCTTTTTGCGTATATTGCCTTCCAAATCGATGAATGTGTGTGTGTAGCCAAGTGCGAATAGGAGAGAGGTTTCCTTGCTCTGCTTGTGTTCCCCAATCAGGTTGATCTTTTGTAAATTGAAAGAAGAATTGGGCTGCATACAGATTACCCAAGGCATAGGTAGGAAAATACCCTATCATCCCTAAAGACCAGTGGATGTCTTGCAAGCAACCTTGGCTATCGAGCGTTGGATCAAGACCAAGATAATCGCGCATGCGCTCATTCCAAGCTTCCGGTATATCCCTAGCCGATAAAGATCCTTCAATGAGTTGTTTTTCTATTTCAAAGCGCAATAAGATGTGCAAATTGTAGCTGATCTCATCGGTTTCGATTCTTATAAAATGAGGTTTTATACTATGAATAGCTCTATAAAACTGATCTAAAGTAATCAATCCGAATTGTTTAGGAAGTTTTTGTTGCAATATAGGAAAAAAATACTGCCAAAAATGCCTGTTTTGACCAATTAAGGTTTCCCAAAAACGGGATTGGCTTTCATCAATCCCTAAAGAGAGCGATTCAGCTAAAGGAGTCCCATAATACTCGGCAGGAAGACCCATATGGTATAAACCATGACCTCCTTCATGCAGTGCTGCGCTAATGGTGCCGAGAATGTTTTCTGGGTTTACAGCTACTGTCATACGGGTATCTTTAGGTTGTAGCCCTGTACAAAAAGGATGCATGGAGCAATCCAAACGAGAAGAAGAGGGAGAAAATCCCATTTTTTCTAAAATCAAATGAGCAAATTCTAGCTGTGTATGCTTGGGGCAGAGTTGATAAAGAAAACGATTCTCTACAGGATCTTTAATAGATATTTCTTTGAGTAATTGTTTTAAGGGCAGTTTTAATTTGCTAAATAGATCTGTTAGATCAGAGGTTTTGGCCTCCGGCTCATAGGTATCTAATAGAGCATCATAAGGATGCTCTTGATAGCCGATAATATCTGCTTTTAACCGGCACAGGGAAATCACTTTCTGCAGATGAGGAAGAAACAGCTTAAAGTCATTATGTCTTTTTGCTATTTGCCATGCATGAGCTGCTTTAGATGTAACATGGGCAAAGTTTTTGACAAAAGAAGAAGGGATTTTAGCAGCTAATAGATAGTCTCTACACCACCTTTGCAGAGCAGTTATTTGCATAGGGGTTAGATGAGAATCTTTGATTTTTTTTGTATCTAAATCAATGAAAGAGCTTAAGGCTTTCGCAAAGGCTTTACTTGTTTTTTTTTGATGAACCAAGCCAGAAAGAAGGGCAATTTGTTCAGGACGGTATGCAATTCCATCTGATGGCATATAGGTTTCTTGATCCCATTCAAGCAGATAGGTAATAGAAGAGAGATAAGCGATTTGCTTAGAGAGCTTAATGAGCCTTTGATAAGGATGCATAGAATTACCCAGAGTATTTGCTTTAAGCTTAGATCAAAACTCTAAAAAGATGAAGCTAGATTTTTAGTTATTTACTGTCTGCTTTTTATTGAATATGCGCACAAGGCAAGCGCTTATCTTGTTAGCTAGCGGAGTACAGAAGGCAATGCTTAAAAAAAATAAAGCAATCCCACCGCTACCTACAACCACATCAGAGAGCCAATGAGCACCTGTAATTAATCTAGGCATGCAGAGAAAAGCAGCATAGATCCAAGCCGCAATGGCAAAATGCCAGCCAGCTAAATAAGAGAAGCTAGCAGCAAAAAGCAAGGCTGTTGTGGCATGATCTCCCGGGAAGCTTGTTTTGGACACATCTTTGATTTTCATCCAAGGGATTTCCTGTGATAGCATCACGCTATTTTCGACTACTAAAGAAGGACTGGGCCTTGGTAAGGAAATAAGATCACGAAAAAGCATCCGATTTACAAAGAAGAGGATGCATGCGATGTATAAAACGCAAAAGAGCAACTGTGCGATCCGCATTTTGCGTAAAGAAGAAGGAGATTTTTGTATCCATATAGTAAAAAATATCAATATGCATAGATCTTCTAACCAGTCTGCATATTTGTGATTTGCACAAGCCCAAAACACTTGCCAATGATAACGATCTCGTAGAGATTGATTGATGAGTTTAAAAAATGCAATATCTAGTTTTTGCCAATAGATAGCGGCTTTAGGCCATAATAGACTTGCTAGTAAAAGTGCTAGAAGAGTTTGTAAAAGAAGAAGGGATTTGAGTTTATATGGGGTTATCATTGTACTCTCTTAAAGTATCGGTAGGAAAATAGACTAAAGCAAGTGCAAAAAGGGAAAAGGATTGCATAAAAAGCAGAGATGGTTTCATTTTCACTTAAAATGACAGCTGCATCTAGCAGAGTAAAAAAAGCGATAAATCCAAATAGAGCTAAAGCATAAGTTAGAAAAACAGGAAAACAGCGTCTATGACTTATGCAAAAAGGAGCAATTGCAAGAACTACTAATAAAGATAAAAAAGGCGTAGTCATTTTTAATAAAAAATAAGAAAGGGCTATAGGATATTCATAAGGGCTTACTCTTTTTTGAACTAAATCTTTGAATAGGGTACTCATCTTTTGGTTCTCTAGAGAAACAGGTGTTTTATAGTTTTCTAGAAGGCCCTGAGAAAATAGGGTAAAAGGATATTCTTCAAAAGATTCTCCTTTTTCAAAATGCCCTTTATTATTTCGCTTAAGCTGGTCTACAAAAAAACCTATAGGTTGCTTTAGATCATAGCAAAGAGATTTCATACGCCAAATTTCATCAGCACTGCGAACCCAAAATACATCGGTTAATAATTGTTTTTGAGGATCTTTAGCCTGATAAATGAGTTTGGATTGGTCAGATAAAGATAATGTGTAAAGATGACTGGCTTTAGAGGAGGGTTTCCAGTGTTGTTCTTGGAATCGATCGACAAAAGTTAAGCTAGAAGGAAGTATCCATTCATTACTTATGTAATGAAAGACAGCTAGAGCAATAGCTAGATAAAAAAAAGGGCGCAGAATTACTCTCAAAGATAAACCAGAAGCCCTTAGGGCCACTAATTCTCCTTGTATATTTAGTGCAAATAATACCTTGATTGTAGTGATTAAAACAGCTAGTGGAATCAATAAGTCAGCTCTTTTAATGAACTCAAATAGATAATATAAAAAGATATGAGAAAAAGTGATTCTTGTATCTTGCATAAAGTCTTGCATATGTAGAGAATAATCTATTACTGCGTAGATAGAGTAAAAGCAGCCTAAAAAAAGAAAGAAAAAGCGCACTATTTCTCGAGTGAGATAGCGCTGCCAAATTTTTACATACATCATTCCATCCCTTGAGAAACCAATTTTAGCTGCCTATAACTAGCCCAAGCTATTAAAGGGTGGGGGATAAGTAAGAGGCTAATAGCTAAGAGTGCGTTAGGATACATGGATTTAGCAATAATAAAACATAGCATAAAAAAAGCGGCTAAAGAAATAGCCCATAATGTTTTTTTCTTGGATTGGTTGCGACCAACCTGTAAACCTAGGCAAGTGCCAATCAATGTAAAGGTAAAAGCAGCAAAAGCGATGGAAATCCGTTTCACTATTTCAATAAGTATTTTCTTAGGCATTTTAGGATGTGCTTCTAAGCTCTTTTTTGCCAAAAGCATACGTAATGTTAGGTAGTCGTGATGAGATAGCCAGTTGGTATGCTGCATAAATTGGCCGAGCTGAATGGCTTTTATTTTCATATGATCTTGATTTTCAATCATAAGATGATCAAAAC
Organism: Chlamydiota bacterium; assembly: GCA_003176115.1. Taxonomy (GTDB): domain Bacteria; phylum Chlamydiota; class Chlamydiia; order Chlamydiales; family Rhabdochlamydiaceae; genus Rhabdochlamydia. The sequence goes on from PSRO01000081.1 coordinate 4,425, forward strand.
CATATTCTTTTTTGGAATCAAAAGAAGAAATGTAAGAGATGGTATTTCCTTCTAATTCTTCATCAACTAAAGAGAGGTTTTTAAAAGAAAACAAGCAAAGGCGATTATTAGAGCTATTTTTAAGAGCAACAATAATATCCTCTGCCGACTTAGCTCCTCTTGAAACCTGTAGGTCTATGTACATATTTTTAAGTTTGACAGGGCTTTGTTTTTGTAAAATAAATAAAGGATTAGAAGTTACTGTTTCATAGATGAGTAGCCTAGCTTTGCTACGACAGATAGGGGCTAATTCAAAAGCAATCGTAGCATTGAGCAAAACTAGCAGAAATCCTGAGGATAAAATAGGTATTACCAGGTTTTGCAGACTAAGACCAATTGTGCGCAAAGCTGTAATTTCTTGATGATAGCTAAGCTTTTGAAAAAGCAAAAGGGAAGAGATCAGACAGGAGATAGGAATAGCAATCGGCAAAATATAGGGGATTTGGTATAGAGAGAATAGAGCAATCTTGCTAAAAGAAGCTTCAGATGTGATAAATCTAGCAATTTCTTGAAAACGAAGTACAAGTAACACACTAATAAATGCGCTTACGCAAAGAAAAAAAACCTGGAAGTAATTGCGCAATAAATAGCGCCATAAAATGGGCATAAGCGTAAAATAATGGATTAAAAGGCACAAGTCATTCTAGGGTATTGTGAAATATTCCAAAAAGAGGAAAATGTTAAAGATAAGAGATCCGTTGCTTAAAACGGTAAAAGATTTTCTAAAGTCAAAGAATGTATCTAGTCAGCCTATTCTAATGGGTTATTCAGGAGGATGTGATTCCAAAGCTTTGCTTTACTTGAGTTTAGAGTGTTCCTTGCTATTCAAATTTCCCCTATATGTGGCTCATATTGATCATGGATGGCGAGATGAGAGTGATGCACAAGCTAAAGAGCTACAAAAAGAAGTAGAAGGGCTTGGATTGCGTTTTTATGTAAAAGTTTTACATTTTGAAGATTTTGAAAAAAAAAATCTAGAGCAGCAAGGCAGAGAAAAAAGATTATCCTTTTTCAAGGAGCTTTATCAAAAATTGCATTGTCAAGCCCTTTTATTAGCCCATCATGCAGAAGATCAAGCAGAAGTTGTTTTAAAAAGAATATGCGAAGGAGCTCATCTTACCTCGCTTCGTGGAATGCAACTAGATACGAGATTAGAAGAAATGCGTATTTGGCGTCCTTTGCTTCCTGTTTCTAAAAAGAGCCTTCGTGCTTGGTTGGAAAAAAGGGCTCTTATTCCTATAGAAGATCCTACAAATGAGAGCTCACAGTTTTTAAGAGCAAGGATGCGCAAAGAGATCTTTCCAGAATTAAGTCGCCTTTTTGGTAAGGAAATTGCTGGGAATCTTTGTAAACTAGGAAGACAAGCACAAGAACTAGATAGCTATTTTTATCAAAAAAATCTTATGTTATTTACAACGCAAAAAGAAGATGATAGCAAGATAGAATGGGATTTAAATCCCTTCTTGCCTTTAGATAGAGTGGAATTATGCTATGCTATTAAACAATGGTTGCGCATGCAGAAAGTGCTATTACCTAGTTCTCTTATGGATATAATCATTAAATGTGTAGTAAAAAATAAGGTCAAGAAAGAACTTCTTTATAAGAATAAACTATTAAAAATTGATTCCGGAAGGCTTATTTTAATTAAAAAATAGAAGTTTAATATTTATTATATAATTATAAACCGTTTAGATTCATATAATTCAAACAAAGTAGTTTGAAAAGTGAAGAAAAAATAATTTCCTTTTTGCTAAGATGTGAAAAAAACCCATCTTGCAAGTTTTAGTGCTTAGAGTGGAATAGGCTTGTTCTCAATGATTTGATTGTAAAACTAAAAGATAGAAACAGCTTTACTTTAATCGAGATTGAGTGGTTTAATCTTTTAATCCAAGAGAGTGTTTAACTATTATGAGTAATGACAATTTAAAACCAGAATCTAGTCCCAAGAAAGGCTTACCAGGGGGCTTTTTTATTCTGCTGTTAGCAGCCGTCTTGGTGATTTTGACTATCCAAAACTTACACGACGATAAAGCGGCTAAGGTTTCTTTTAGTTATCAGGTAGAGCATCTTGTGAATTTGGATTTGATCCAAAAAGACGAGAGCCGTAAGGCGGCATTAAATGATAATTTAGTGACTTTTACTGGAAGGTTTAAAGACAAGCAAAGCGATGAAGCAAAAAGCCATTATCGCTATCTTGAACTTCTTTACTTAAATCATGAGCTTAGCGGAAAAAAAGAAGAACTTGCTTCTGGAATTGGTCAATCAAAGAAATTGGTCGAAGAGTCGGCAGAACTATTACTTCGCTTAAGTGGACAACCGATCCCCAAGGAAGGGTATATTGTCGTAGATCCCATTTATAATACTCCCAGTGAGAATCATAGTGTTGTTATTCAATCTGTGTCCAATCAAGGATTACTAAGTCTTAATGACCTAGAAAAGACATTTCCTGTGCTCTCTCGAGAAACACATCCTGCAGAAACCGCTACTTTTGGTAAGGATTTACTAACCTTAATTGAGAGGTTTCGTTCCCCATCTCTTGGCATTGGCAATGAAACAATGAAGCAGCAGCTTAAAGAGCTTTATCAAGAAGTACACCAGGCTTCTTCTTTAACCCCGCAAGAGCAGGTTTCCATTTATCGCAGTGCTCTTACTTCATTGGATCAACTCGTCTCAGAGCTAAATCAAGAGCAACAAAATGTACGTTTATTGCAATTAAGAAGTGTACGCAACTATAAGACTCAGCTGGAAGAATATGCGAATGTGCTTTCCCTATTAGAGAAAAATGAGGCGCAGTTTGAAAAATCTAGACAAAATGTTGCAAATGTCACTTGGTATTTTAATAACCAAGAGTTATCTACTCGCATGCTAGAAAAGCAAGATCCTGAAGTATATGCCCATTGGTTCTCTCAGGCCAAACAGGAATGGGATAACTTTGGGGTGAATAAAGGGGCTGTGTTTAAGGCTCCAGACCAACCTCGTAACCTTGTATTGGAAAAAACATTTAAAAGCGAAGAACCCTCTCCTAATTACTTTAGTTATATTCTAACGATTCTACCAGTAGTGCTTGTTGTTGCTGTATTATATTTCGTCTTTTCTCGTCAGATGAAAGGAGTGGGAACAAACGCCATGAATTTCGGTAAGTCACCCGCTCGTCTTTTAACTAAGGATAAAAATAAATTTACTTTTACAGACGTGGCTGGTTGCGAAGAGGCTAAGGAGGAATTACAAGAAATTGTTGATTTTTTAAAAGAACCTGGCAAGTTTACCGCCTTAGGAGCACGTATTCCTAAAGGTGTCTTAATGGTGGGAGCTCCAGGAACAGGTAAAACTTTAATAGCTAAAGCTGTTGCAGGAGAAGCCGATCGTCCTTTCTTCTTTATCTCAGGTTCTGATTTTGTAGAAATGTTTGTCGGTGTGGGTGCAAGCCGTATTCGAGATCTCTTCGATCAAGCTAAAAAAAGTGCTCCTTGTATTATTTTTATCGATGAAATTGATGCCGTAGGACGTCATCGTGGCTCTGGAATTGGGGGTGGACATGATGAAAGGGAGCAAACGCTCAATCAGCTCCTTGTGGAAATGGATGGATTTGATACAAATGAAGGGGTCATTTTAATTGCTGCAACTAATCGTCCCGATGTCCTAGATAAAGCGCTATTGCGCCCTGGGCGATTTGATCGAAGAATTGTGATCGATCTTCCTGATATTAAAGGCAGGTATGAAATTTTAAAGGTACATGCCCGTAAAATTAAATTGGATCCTACTGTGGACCTAATGAATATCGCTCGTAATACACCAGGCTCATCAGGTGCTGATTTAGCAAATATTCTGAATGAAGCAGCGTTATTGTCAGCGCGTAAGGGTCGTTATGCAGTGACAGCAGCTGATGCTGCAGAAGCTTGTGATAAGGTGCGTTATGGAAAAGAACGCAGAAGCTTAGAAATTTCTCAAAATGAAAAGAAAACCACGGCTTATCATGAAGCAGGACATACTGCAGTTGCTCTTTTTGTCAAACACTCAGATCCTGTAGACAAAGTTACCATTATTCCTAGAGGCTTGTCCCTTGGTGCTACGCATTTTATGCCCAAGAAGAATAAATTAAGTTATTGGAAAAAAGAACTTCTCGATGAACTTGCTGTGCTGATGGGAGGGCGTATTGCAGAAGAGATCTTTATTGGAGACATCTCAAGCGGTGCGCAGATGGACATTTCCCAAGCCACGAAACTTGCCCGTCGTATGGTATGTGCATGGGGAATGAATGAGAAATTAGGTACTGTTGCCTATGACGAAGGATCTGATAATGGACAGTATGTAGGTGTGCCCAACTATCATGAAAAGAGCTACTCTGAAGCAACAGCAGAAGCTATTGATGAAGAGGTGAAAAAGATTCTTCATGAAGCAAATGAAAAAGCAACACAGATTATTTCAGAGAAAAGAGACGGTTTGCAAAGGCTAGCAGAAGCTTTAGTAGAATATGAAACCGTAAGCGGTGAAGAAGCTCAATCTCTCATTGATGGAACTTTTGATATTGAGAAAAAGAAACAAAGTCTAGAAGAAGAAAAACAGCAGAAAAAAGCACCTCCACCTCCACAACCATCCTCTGATCGGACCTTCCCGATTAGTGATAGTCCTTCTTCTCAGCAAATTTAAATCCTCAAAAAGAGTTCTTGTTAAAAGAGCTCTTTTTGGATATGTTCTTAGCCAAGCTCATCATAATAAAGTTGGTTTAAAGAATTTACAATTCTTTTCTGCACATTTGGCGCTTCCTAAGCAAGGCATTGCGGTTGTAAAACCTAACTGCTCAGGGAATGGTCTTATTCCTAAAAAAGATCTATCTTTTACACTAATAATAGTTATAACTATATCATTACATGACCTTAAAAAATACAGATAAAAAATCCTATGCTACACTCTTTAGAGCTTATGCATTTTATTCAACGATGTAGAAATTTTGCGTTAGATGAGTTTTTTACATGATTAGACTTCTTTGACAGACCTGCATTTTTCGGTAGTGCTAAAGAGGTAATGCTTGAATATTCTTGTTGTAGTGGCATATAAAATATTTGATCATCCCAATATGA
>PSRO01000035.1 GCA_003176115.1 Chlamydiota bacterium
AAACAAGACAAAAAAACTCATCCATTCCTTTCTAAAGAACGTGTAATTCATGAAAATGCTATTGGTCTGCTTAAGCGATTTAAGATTTTAGCTGATCGGTATAGAAATAGGCGAAAAAGATGTGGTCTTCGGTTCAATCTCATTGCGGGCATTTATCATCTGGAGCTATGTTAATGGGTTTTGAAAGAGGTCTAATGAGAATAGGAATAACCAAAACCAAATCCTAAGTTCCAATCATTGCTAAACACAGGATCTATTCCAGCTGTTACTCCATAGGTATGATTGGTAAATCCCGTTGCTTAATGCATCTTTTCGAAAACTAGCATTGTAATACCTACCTGTTAGAGGTGTTGTTCTAAGCCAACTCCATTGACGCACAGTAAAATATATGTACTAAAACAAGAAAAAAATAGAAAAAATTACAAATAAACTACTTCTTTTTTAAAAAAATTGGGAAAAGGGCCTTCTTCCAAGGGAAAAAGACCATTATTGTGAGTTAATGAAGCGCGGGCTTTTTTTCTTGCTTTAATAGCTGAAAAAAGTGCTGAGCTTCTTTGCAGGCAACAGAAGATAGGCCAATTAATCCGATTAAATTAGGAAAAGTCATTAAGCCATTCATAATATCTGCTAGAGGCCAGACTATTTCTATACTCATAATGGAACCTAAGAACACACAAAAACAAAACAGTATTCGGTAGCTTTTCAGCAAAGATCCTCCACAGAGGAACTCCACGCTTTTCTCTCCGTAATACGACCATCCAATGATGGTGGTGTAACCAAATAAGATCACTCCCAAAATCACAATAAATTCCCCTCCGGGAATAATAGAACGAAAAGCCTGAATCACAAGAGCTACTCCGTTGAGCGCTTCTCCATTTGCTCCTATTGTCCCTAAAACATCAGTTACTGAGATAACAAGCGCTGTAATTGTACATACAACAAAACTAGAAAAAAATACTCCACTCATGGAAATCAAGGCTTGTCTTCCCGGTACATCGGTTTTTGCTGCTGCTGCTGCAATAGGCGCGCTTCCCATACCCGCTTCATTTGAAGAGATTCCTCTAGCTGCGCCTAATTGGATTGCCATCACAACAGATGCTCCCAAGAAACCGCCAACCGCTGCTTGTCCTGTAAAAGCTGTTTGGATAATTGTTACAAATCCTTCCCAAATACGGTCATAGCGTATACATAAAATAAACAAACCTGAAATAATATATAAGAGAGCCATGATCGGTACTAACAAACTACTAATCTTAGCAATATTTTTAATACCTCCAAATAAAACAAAAGCAGTAAGAATCGCCATGATCATTCCAGGCCAAATAACCGCACAAGAAACAAGTTCTGTACAAGCTATTGCAATAGAGTGTGCTTGTATAAGATTTCCCCCACAGAGAGTAGCTAGTAAACAGCAAATGGAGAAAATCACTCCTAGCCATTTTAATTGCAGCCCATTTGCTAAATAATACATAGGTCCGCCGCATATTCTCCCGTTTGCATCTATCTCTCGATATTTTACTGCTAAAATAGCCTCAATGAATTTAGTCGCCATTCCTACAAGGGCAATCATCCACATCCAAAAGACGGCTCCAAATCCTCCTGCAACAATTGCAGTTGCAACTCCTGCAATGCTACCAATTCCAATGGTTGCAGCTAATGCTGTCATCAGAGCTTGGAACTGGCTAATGTCGCCTTCAGCATCCTGGTCCGATCTAGTAAATGCTATTTTTAAGGAATAACCTAAATAACGAAATTGCATTCCTTTTAAACGAATCGTAAAAAATATTCCTACGCCAATAAGTAGAAAGAATAAAACATAACTCCACATCCATTTATCTATTTGATTTAGACACAAAACAAATATCTTATAATGCATTTTCACCTTGGGTTCTTGGGTTATAAATTCTCATGCTGCTTAGCTTGTGTTAGCAGTTGCACATTTTTTGTACATGTGCTAGGTTGAAACCAATGTTTTTCTGATCTAGAACTTTATGAAGCAAATACAAATACTTCCTCCTGCTATTTTAAAAAAGCAATATCCTCTTTCCAAATGCGCACAAGACTTTCTCATGCAATCCCAAAAAAAGGCAAATGCAATTGCAGCGGCTGTTGATCCTAGCAAAGTATTTTTTATCGGCCCCTGTTCTATTCACGATATCGACTCAGCTATTGCTTATGCCGAATGTTTTAAAAAACTTTGCAATACTTTGAGTAATCGCTGTTTTTTAGTCATGCGCGTTCATTTACAAAAACCTCGTACAATTACAGGCTGGAAAGGTTTGATGTACGATCCTCATTTAGATGGAAGCAATGATATCCAAACAGGACTAATCTGGTCTCGTAAGCTTCTAACTACTCTTGCTGAAATGCATGTTCCTTGTGCAATGGAGTGGCTTGATCCTCTTTCTTCTTGTTTCTTAAGCGACTTAATCACTTGGGGGTTTATTGGAGCTCGCACTTCTAGTTCTCAAGTACACCGCGAATTAGCCTCTAGTTTTTATTTCCCTGTAGGTTTTAAAAATCCTACGGATGGCTCTTTAGAAGACGCGATTCACGGAGTTTTATCTGCCAAAGAGAAGCATACATTTATGAGCATCAACCAAGAAGGGATCGCATGCGCCTTTCAATCTACGGGAAATCCTCATACGCATCTTGTTTTAAGAGGTTCTCATCAAGGAATTAATTATGATTCCAAGTCAATCAAAACAGCTTTAAAAAAATTAGCCGCCGTTAATTTACCCCAGCGCATTATCATTGACTGTGCGCATGACAATTGCGAAAAGCAATTCCAAAAACAAAAAAATGCCTTTCAATCTGTCTTAGAGCAAATCTCAACCGGCGGACAGGAAATTTTAGGAGCGATGATAGAGAGTCATCTAAAAGAAGGCAACCAAATTCTAGAGCCCGATAAGTTAGAGTTTGGCCTTTCCATTACAGATCCTTGCTTAAATTGGGAAACGACTGCTGAGTTGATTTCCCAAGCTAACTGCGTGATGTGCTAATCTTCAACCTTGATCAAATTTACCCACAATTGATGTTTGCATTCCTTATAGATGCATCCATCTTCAGTGAGAACAGCAGCTTTATAGGTTAGAATTCCTCCTTTTTCCTCATATTCACTATCAAACAATGTATAATAGGCATAATTGAGCTTATGTGTAATGGGAAAACAAATTCTCTGCTCTGAATGGTCCCAGAAGATCAGATCTAATACGGCAACAGGATGTAAAGTTAAAATTTCACTAGGGACACACCATTGAACAACTAACATTTGTCCAATGGGAGGAGCTTCTTGCCTTGGGTCAGGAGTTCCTACATGCGTGCTAGCTAAATAACGCGCATCTACCCATTTTTGCATAACAGATACGTAATAAGGCCCACAAGAGCATAAACTTAATAAAAGAAAAAACCACATTCCTATTTGCAACATAATCCTCTATATTTAACTTAATTGATGAGGTTATCTATGCCAAAGCATTTAAAGCAAGCGGTCTCTGGGATTATCTTTTGCTCTGAGAAAAAAAAAGTCCTCCTGATCAAAAGAAGAGACATTCCTGTTTGGGTACTTCCAGGAGGAGGCGTGGAAGCACAAGAAACTCCTGAAGAAGCTGTGGTTAGAGAGATCTATGAAGAAACAGGCCTAAGTGTGCAGATTGTACGCAAAATAGCTGAGTACTTGCCGGTAAATAAGCTCACTCAGCTAACATACCTATTTGAATGCTCTGTTGTGGGAGGAAAGCTGCAAACAGGTGCGGAAACTAAGGAGCTTGATTTTTTTCTACCTTCTAAGCTACCTCTATTACCACCTCCTTATCTAAGCTGGATTCAAGATACTCTATCCCATCAGGAATTGGTTATCCGAAAAAAAATCGAAGGGGTATCCTATCTTGTTTTATGCAAATTCTTATGTCTGCATCCGATTTTGGTTACTCGTTATCTGCTGACCAAAATAGGCATTCACATTAACACTTAAATCATCTCGTTAGGATTAACAGCAGCATCAAATTGCGCTTCTGTTAAAAAGCCCAACTGCATCGCAGCTTCTTTAAGGGAGATATTTTCTTGATATGCTTTAGAAACAACTTTTGCTGCTCTATCATAACCGATGACAGGGTTTAAAGCGGTAGCCAACATCAGCGAATTCTCCAAGTAATAAGCAATACGATCTTTATTGGGTTGTATACCGCTTAAACACTTATCCTGGAAATTACGAACTACATCAGATAAGAGTTGAATCGATTGGAGCAGGTTATAAATCATAACAGGCTTAAAGACGTTTAATTCAAAGTTTCCTTGTGAACCTGCAAAGGCAATGGTTGTGTCATTTCCAAACACTTGCGCAACCACCATGGTCATTGCTTCACATTGAGTGGGGTTTACCTTTCCTGGCATAATCGAAGAGCCAGGTTCATTCTCTGGTAAAATCAGCTCAGCAAGACCACATCTTGGACCTGAGCCAAGCCAACGAATATCGTTTGCAATTTTCATTAAAGAACAACTTAGTCTTTTTAAAGCTCCGCTCATTTCAACAATCGCATCATTTGCTGCTAAAGCTTCAAATTTATTAGCAGCTGAGACAAATACAACCTGTGTTTTCTGACTAATCACCTCCGCTACTTGTTTGGCGTACTCAAGATGCGTGTTAAGTCCTGTTCCCACAGCGCTGCCTCCAAGAGCTAGTTCTGAAAGAGGATTTAAGGCATTTTCAATAGCAGAAATTCCCTGCTTAATCTGCATAGCATACCCAGAAAATTCCTGTCCCAAGCTTAAAGGAGCTGCATCCATAAGATGTGTGCGACCCACTTTAATAATTTCCTGAAACTCTTCCGACTTTTGATCTAAAGCACGATAAAATCTTTGCAAATTAGGGAGCAAGTTTTGACAAATAGCAAGTTTTGCTGCAATGTGCATAGCACTAGGAAAAACATCATTGGAAGATTGAGATTGATTCACATCGTCATTAGGGTGAACCGGATCTTTGCTCCCCTTTTTTCCACCTAGTTTCACGTTGGCGCGATTAGCGATCACTTCATTGATATTCATGTTCGTCTGTGTACCAGAGCCTGTCTGCCAAATGACTAAAGGAAATTGATCATCCAAATCTCCTTTTAAGATTTCTTCACACACACTAATAATCACTTTGGCTTTCTGAGGATCCAATAAACCCAACTCTTGATTTACCTTAGCAGCAGCAAGCTTTACTATAGCTATTGCACGAATCAAAGATATAGGCATCTTCTCTGTTCCAATAGCAAAATTGGCTAAGGAACGTTGTGTTTGCGCTCCCCAATAACAATCCTCTGGAACATCGATCTCTCCTAAAGAATCTCTCTCTTTACGCATATGTATCTCTTAAATTATCTAGACTTTCGTTGTACCTTAAGATCTGTAATTCAAGCAAACTGAAATGTATGTAACTCCAAAAGAGAGTTTAAAGAAGTTTTAGAACTTAGATTTTTTTAATCAGTAAAAAAGACAATGAAAAATTTGTTTTTGCCTTAGCAACAAAAAATCTCAAGGCATGAAAATATGTATTTAAACCGACTAATAAAAAAATAAACAATTCCTACTCACTGTTGTCAAAAAAAGTGACTTGGTATTTGAATTTATTCTTAAAGAGCTAAAAAGCGATGTGCTCATCTCTTTATTCGAATTAAGGAATAAGCTTATCATTAGGAAAAAAATATGTTGCCAACACACAGAAAGCCAACACTACCAGGAAAGATTCTCTTAGAGGAATTCCTAGAGCCTTTAGGAATCTCTCAATCCGCATTTGCTGCTCATTTAGGAGGATCATGGACACAACCAAAGCTTAAGTCCGATGTACATTTGTGGGAGGCTAATCAAAATCGCACAAAGATTTCGCGCATTAGGCTTCCTTTAACCAAAAGAAGATCTGCTAAGAACCGCAAAACTATTAGAGGTTTCTTGGACACCTAGAGGAAACCTCCATTCTTATGAATTTTGACCTAAATCAATACTCAATCCTTATTTTGAAATGTACTTCCTTTAAAAGGAACGCTTAGCCTTCTCTTCAAAAACATTGCCCCGGGGTTTTAAAGCCTTTTTGCATGGATGATCTTTTTTGGAAATAGAAACTTCATTTCCAATTTGGATGATTTTACAATCTAAACTAGTCCAACGTGATTGAAAAGCTTCAGCGGATACGGTAATCTCCCACCCGTGATAAGGATCTCTGAGCCTTATTTGGCTTAAATCTTCCGATACCTCATCTACTACAATAGAATGCCCTTTCGCTTGAGGATCCATAAGAGAAACTATGGCCGACCCAGATTTTAAAAGCTGTTTTCTAAGCACTTCTAGAGAATTTGATGCAAGTGAGATAATTATAGGATTAAATCCCGCAGATCGAATATCTTGCTTTATATCTTCTTCATTTCCTAGATTACGCTCTTGCAATGTAGGAAAATTTGGTTTTCCTCCCTGATCTTTGATAAGCATAGCTGCAGTTGCTGCTACACACCACCTTGTAGCCTGTTGTTAGATAATAGCTCCGCCATCTTCAGTAAAATCCATATACACATCTTCTTCTTCCCCATACTTAATTGGTACATTGTCCCATTAGCTCTTGTCTAATCACAGGGTAGTGCTTAAGGATCTCTTTATCCTCAAAAACACTGCACGTCCTGTGACAAGATTTCTTGATCTGCCTTCCTTGAGAATCTTTAAAGATCCTCACTGTATCAAGTGGATATCTTCTGCTTCTAACTGCCCTGTGAGGTATTTCTGATAAACTTAGTGGCAAATCGCCTATAGATGTAGTCATAATCATCCATGATTTACATGATTCTTCTTTTTAAAAGCGAGCTCTGAGCTTATCCTGTAATTTAAATTAATAAAAGAGCAAAGACAAACGCAAATAAGGAAAATGATTCAATAATCCCTAATGCTGCAAAACACTTCCCAATAATTGCTGGCTGTTTAGCTGAGGCTTGAATACCTGATGCTGCGCATAACCCTTGGTAGATAGAAGAAAAAAGAAAGGCCATTCCAACGGATACACCAATACCGATACCAGAAAGAGGAGACAACTCTCCTGAGACAATCTTAGCTTTCATGAGCAACATTAAAACAAATCCGTAAATTGCTTGAGAAGAAGCTACAGCAGACATACCAATAAACTGCCCATGGTTTTCTTCTACACGGCTCATAACAGCGTGAGATGCCATACCACCAATCCCACAACCAATTGCGCTTCCTGCACAGCCCAATCCTAAAACTAGTGCAGGTCCTACCATACTATAATCCATAAGTCTCCTTAATTTTCTTTCGATTTCAAATAGGTTAGAGGTTTAAATAAGCGTCCTCCTCCATCAAAGCAATAGTGGTACCATTCAATAAAATTGAGACGAAGTCCATGAATAACACCCGCCATTAGCCCAAGGAGAATATTTATGCTATGTCCTCCTAAAATAGGTATAAATCCAAACAGCCCGGCACTTTTTCCCAATTGATTAAACGTAGCTGCCATAATACTTCCAGCAAGTGCTAAAGCATAGAGACGCAGATAAGAGAGAACGTCAGCAAATACTTCTAGAAGTTGTGTAAGATGCTTCAACCCTTTTAAACGATGTTGAATAAGCGCTAATGCAACAGCTATAATAATCCCACTAAAAATCAACTGTAGGCCAATTTCAGCTCCTTGGGCTTTACCTACTACATGTAAAAAATGTAAAATAGTAGTAGCATCTAAGATAGAGGGAAAATACAAATAACCACCTATCATAAAAAGAACCCAGCCAATTCCTGCCCAATTACGAAAAAAATACCGCATTAAGGAGCAAGAAATATGCACAATCCCCAATAGGATAGAAAAATCTAACAGAATATTCCTAGAAAAATCATCCGATACAGCATAGCTTGTTTTTCCATCTTTGTATTCAACCGCTTTTGCAATGACCTCTTGCCCGGTAACAGCGCTTCTTATTTGAGGAAACTTTTCATCTAATTCCTGCTGTACGTCATCATTTTGCTGCAGGTGGTAATCTGCCTTTTTCACTACAAGTGTTTGAAGCGGAGAAATGCGCATAAGCCAGTCGCTAGGCTTTAGCTCTAATCCAAAAAAAGAAGCTGTACATATACCCCATAAAACACAGCCTGTTGCCAAAATAGTAGCTAATTTTAAAAATCTTCTCCTCTGTCCTTTAAGGTTAGGGAATTTACACCAACAAAAGCCTGCTAGAGCAAGATAGAGTAAACCATAACCTCCATCTGCAACGATGATAGAAAAAAAGAGAACAAAACACCAAAATACCCAGGTAGAAGGATCTTTATCCGTATGAGCTGGAATATCGTACACACGTACAAGATCTTCACCAATTCGAGCAATCTCTTTATTTTCCATATAAGTAGGAACTATCTCCCCTTCTCCTACAGCAATAGACTCACAGTGAATGGCCATATCATTGACTAAAGAATATAAGATACGTATCTTGTTTTGAGGAATCCAGGCTTCTACACAAAAAATAGAGTTTTCTAAAGGGTATTGAACCGTATCTTTTGCTTGTTCTAAGTGATAGGCATTCAGATGTGTAGTTAGCGCTTCTTGCAGAAAAGGTTGAAAACAGACGGATTCTTTGAGTTCTTTTTCTATTTTGTGTAGGGACTGCTTAGTCGCTTCTAGCTCTTCTTTTAAAATACCCACTGGTTTATCCACACGCATCTCAATCATATGAGGATAGTTAACAGGAACTGTGTGAATAGCCATAAAATAATCTAGGTCATATTCAGTACTCAGATAAATCAACCCCTCATCTGGCGGATTCTCTTCACGTTTAAGCGTTTTCATGCAAAAAAACTGGATCACTTTTTTGGCTTCCGTTTCAATATACGCAATATCTTTTTTAGAAAAATCTCCTAATGGAGACACTCTTGTGATTTCCAATCTAATCATGCGCATCTGCTCTGATAAGCGCTCTATCTCTTTTTTTAAATGAATAATATAGAGAGCCATTTCTTCTGCGGATTGTTCTGTGTCTTTTGATTTATCTGTAGGGTTGAGTTTGCGTAAAATACGGATTGCATCGATAAAGCACTGCATTTCTTTAGGAACCGTACTAGGTGCTTTATTTTTTCCTGGGATAAATTCCAATACCCCTTGCTGCTGCGCTTTTTTAAAGAAGGTCTCAAGATCCTTCTGCACTCCTAGAATCAGATATTTTTTCATGGGAATAATCATACGTTAACCTCAAGAGAACGCTGATGCATCTTCTTCTTTGCTATTTTAGCTTGAGATACCGCTGCTAATTGCTGATCACTTAAAAATATCTTAATTTTTCTAATATTGCCTTGAGCACGAGGGATTAAAATCTTTTCAAAAAGATTCACGCGAATCGAAACCTCTTTTAACTCTCTTTCAAGAACTTGTTTTTTTTGTTTAGCCACCTGTACTTTTTCCCTAGCAATAATTAAATCTCTGATATCATTTAATACGGATTCAAACCAAAGAGGTGTATCAAATAAGAAATATTGAGGTTTTTCAAAGTCTATTTCCCCTAGTTTAGGAACATTAATTCCTGCAATATTGTCATAAAGGACTTCTCTATTTTGCATCTGAGTTGCAGTTAATAATCGATCAAAGCTCGGATCGGTAAATAATTGAGCATATTTTTGCATTCTCTCCTGCTTGACCCCTAGATGAGAAATGAGCCGATCTATTTCTAAAGCAGCATGACTCACCTCTAGCTGCAACATCGATTTTTTCATCTGCAAAGTCGGTAAATATTTCCGCAACTGTTCTAATTTGAGTTGCTGTGTGCGCAGCTCCATTTTGGTAAGTTTTATTTCAGCCACAACACCACTTCTTATGTTTTATTTTTTAGGCCAGTACTTATCAATTAACGTTTGTTTTATCCCCACTTCGTGTTGATCAAAACACTCAGAGAGAGTTTGCCATAATAGATTAAGAGCTTTTTCCAAAGAAAGATTCACTTCTAAACTCATCATCCGTTCTTCAAATAATTGCGCAAAGGCAATCAACTTTCTATGCCATGCCGAAAGTGGGAAACCCATACTCTGTTGCTCTCTAGCTTTTTTAGCATCTGCATATAAGCGAATCGAGGCATTGGCAATAGAGCCATGATCTTCACGGGTCACTTTCTCAATCACATTTTGCTTTAAGCGCGATAAAGAACCAAAAGGATCGATCCTACCGCCATGTAGATAAAACTGCCCTTCTGTGATATACCCTGTATTATCGGGAATTGGATGTGTCACATCCCCGCCTGGCATAGTTGTCACAGAAATAATCGTAATCGAACCACTGCCATCGATATCCACTGCCTTCTCATAACGAGAAGCAAGATCAGAATATAAAGAACCAGGATACCCTCGCGTAGAAGGAACTTGATCCATAGTAATCATAATCTCCTTAATCGCATCAGCAAAAGCTGTCATATCGGTTAAGAGCACCAAAACATTTTTATCTTGCATAGCAAAACGCTCTGCACAAGCTAAAGCCATATCTGGAACTAAAAGACATTCCACTGCAGGATCGGTTGCTTGGTGAATAAACATCACTGTTTTATCTAAAGACCCAGAGGTTTCTGCATTATCGATAAATGATTGGTAGTCATCAAAACGCAACCCCATTCCACCAATAATGACAACATCTGCATCTGTTTGATTAGCAATGCGCATCAATAAAGCATTATAAGGTTCACCTGCAACAGAAAAAATAGGAATCTTTTGCGATTTAACCAGGCAGTTAAACACATCGATCATGGGAATATTAGTCCGTACAAGTTCATGAGGAACAATCCGTCTTACAGGATTAAAAGAAGCTGTTCCAATCTCTATTTCATCTCCTATAACCATTGGACCTTTATCAATGGGTTCTCCTGAACCGTTTAGTCTTCTTCCTAAGAGAGCATCACTGCAAATGACCTGCATTTGCCTGCCTAAAAAAGTCACCCGACTATTTGTTGCAATTCCTCGAGTATTTTCAAAACACTGCAAGGTCACAAGGTCGTTCTCAATGCGTAGCACAGAAGCATATAAGCTACGGCCATCCTGCTTTTGGATACGCGCTAATTCTCCAAGGCCAACTCCTTCTGCTTTAACTGTAATTAAGTTACCCCGCATATCCACAATTTTGTCATACACTTTCTTCACTGGACTATTCCTTTATGTTCTTGTGCAATTTGAATCTTTTTTTCTATTCGGTCAAATGCTTGCCGATAACGATCTGATGCAAAAGGCATAAAATTCATATTCTTGAGCTCATTTTGAAAATCGAGAAAAAAAGATCTAGCCTCGTCATGTGATGAAAAAGAAAAGGGGGTAGTAAATATTTTATCAATTAAAATAAATAAGGGAATCTGTCTATCTAAAGGGCAATACGCATCTTCCTTATCAAAAGCATTTTGTTGTAGATAACAAAATTCATATAATTCTGACTTAAGAAAGATCAACATGTCCTCCATTGATACTCCTTCTTCTCCTACCACTTCCATGCGTTTTCCGATTTCATCTCCATCACACAAAAATTGAGCAGCTCTTTTTACCATATTTCCCCAGCCAGGAACTATTTTTTGAAGTTCTAAACTCACTTTTTCAATGTATTTGCTCCAGGAAATTAAAGGATCGATAGCTGGGTATCTACGCGCATCGGAGCGCTCTCTGGAAAGTCCATGAAAAGCTCCAACAGCGGTAAGCGTTGCTTGCGTGACGGGCTCTTCAAAGTTACCTCCTGCTGGCGATACAGTCCCCCCAATGGTTAAAGAACCCGTTCTATCTTGAGAGAGTGCAACCACTCCTGATCTCTCGTAAAAAGCAACAATGCGAGAAGCTAGATAAGCAGGGAAAGCCTCTTCCCCTGGAATTTCTTCCAAGCGCCCCGACATCTCCCGCATTGCTTGTGCCCATCTAGAAGTAGAATCAGCTAATAGCAAAACATTCAGCCCCATTTGACGATAATACTCAGCAATTGTTGCTCCTGTGTAAATGGATGCTTCTCGCGCAGCAACTGGCATCGAAGAAGTATTGCAAATAATTACCGTACGGCTCATTAAAGACTCGTTGGTATGAAAATCGGTCATATAGGGAAATGTACGTAATAATTCCACTACTTCTCCTGCACGCTCCCCGCAGGCAACAATCACTACAATATCTACGGAGGAATATTTAGAAAGATGGTGTTGCATGACCGTTTTACCTGCACCAAATGGACCGGGAGAACAAAAGGTTCCTCCTTTTAATACAGGAAACTGCGTATCTAAAATACGTAGTCCTGTACTCATCATTTGGCTAGGTTTGATTTTTTCCCCTTCAAATAAGGGCACTTTAATCGGCCATTTTTGAGACATGGTAAAAGCAAATTCTTTTCCTCCATCATCAACACCACGAGCTATCACTGTATCAATGGTGTAAGCACCTGCTTGAATCACCCATTCAATGGTATAATGATCAAAGTATACAAAAGGCACCATAATCTGATGATAAAATCGACCTTCCATAGTAAACCCTAGAGAATCTCCACGATGCACTCTATCTCCTATGTTCACCGTAGGCTGAAAATCCCAGCGACGATTTTTATCCAAAGGAGGAAGATAGACTCCGCGATTTAAGAAAAGACCTGCAGCGTCAGCTACTTTCTCTAAGGGATTTTGCAGCCCATCGAAGATAGAGGTTAAAAGCCCAGGACCTAATTCAGCCTCCAGTAAGTGCGAGGAAAATGTTACTGGGCAGCCAAACGATATATCCCTGGTATCTTCAAAAACTTGAATTTTGGCGGAATTTCCTATGATTTCAATGACCTCAGCTTTTAGGGGATGTCCTTTATCTAATTGGATCATGACTACTTCTCCTTGTTGAATATTTCCTTGATATTCAACATGAAGTAGATTCCCAAAGACTTTTTTTACCAGGCCAATAACTTCTTGTTGCATCATAAAACTCATCCTTATTTATCCGGTTTGAAATGTCTCAAGAATTTTCTCCCCTTCTTTTCTGTCCAAACGGTAAAGAGATTCTACTAATAGAAATTGCGCTACATAACAGAGAATATGGTCGATGGAAAACAAGCTCTTGCTCACTATGTCTGCTACAGCAGCAAACTGATATTCTGTAAAGGCTCGATATTGTTCCCAAGGATCTTTATAATAGGTAAAGAAGATCTCGTTCAAGCGCATATATTCAAAAGGCGGCGTATATCTTTCTAAACCCTTCTGCAATAAAATACTCGTTACAAAAGGATCTAGAGGATCTTCAAACTGCAGCTCTTGCAAAAGATCTTTTTTAGCTTGAACAGCTCTTAAACTCAGTAAAACCAATCTAGATTCTCTTTCAAAAATTAAATAACTTTTTAAGAAACCTTTCTGTTTAGCAATTTCTTCTGTAAAAAACTGTGTAAATAAGCCCCAAAAATTTTTTAATTTTGTTGCACTATCTTCAAATTGATCTAAAAAATCAAAGATATATTGAGGTAAATCGCTTTTTAAAAGTAGAGCCTCGTCTAATTCTTTTTCTGAGAAATTCCCATGTGGATCGATAGGCTTTCCTAAAAGGAGATTTCTAATATTTGATAGATCGACAGCTAAGCGCAATACTTTGATCTTTCCCAAATCTTTGCGGTTTAAGTTTACTTGTAATAAGCTGACTAACTCCTCAAAAGATAGCTCTGGGGGCTCATCTAAAGAAAGAGGAGGCAAAAAAGGCACTAAAAAAACATATCGACTCATTAAAAAATCCTTATTTACCAGACTATTTTTTAAAGATTATTTTATGAAAATCTCTACGGCTATATCGCTCTATGAGTTCTTCCAGAGAAGTATCCGTAATTTCTATGGAGATGTTTTTATCATGGATTTTTAACTCAATCCCACCATGAATAGATGATCCAATCAAAACAGATTTTTCCCGTAATTTTCCCAAGATATTTTGTAAAAGAAGTGCATTTACCTCTCGAGCAGGAACAGCTTCTGGAATATAAACGCTTAAATCCGATCCAATACCCTCTTTTTCAACAGCACCTATAACCGCATTAATCAGTCGAGATAGAACTTCTGGCTTGTTCATCTCACTTTTAAGCAGATGCAATAATTCTTTGTTGAATATATTTTCTTTGATGTCTTGTTTTAAAGCTTCAATGACTTGTTTGCTTGTCTGCGATAGAGAAGACGTAAAAATGGCTCTTTCTTTTTGGATTTGCTCTTTAGCGTCAGAGAGCAGTTGCTTTTGTTTTAAGCGAGCTTGTGCAATAATTTCTTGCGCCTGCAGACCAGCTTGTGCTAGCATTTCTTCCGCCTGCTTTTGGGAAGGTTCTAATGTTTCTTTACGTAGCACATCGCAGATCTTTTTTACTTTATCTTTTCCTGTCTCCATTAATCAAAAACCTATGTGTTTTTTACAATTTGACACTTCTAAAGAACCAAACGATGCATAAAGCGCACCCAGGTGCTATTATTTATACTTGAACAAATGATAAATCGGCTATAAGTTATTGACTTTAAGATGATATTTTTCATTCATCTGATTAATTAGAAATTAAAGTTTACAACAAATCCTTCTGTTTGTGATAAAATTAGCTATCTTTTTTAGAGGAATATATTCATGAAAAAAGCAATCTGTGCACTTTTGTCCGTTACCACACTTATAAACAGTCCTTTATACGCCGATAAGTGTTTAGATGTCTACCAGCAAGAAATCAATGAAACTTGGGAAACAGGAGCTGCTGTAGAAGATAGCAATTTTACAGCTATTTCCACTAGTATGATTGGTTGGGGGATTGGGTTAGCCATAGGAATTGTAGTTTTGGCTTGTGTAATACATCAAAGCACAAAGTGATCTATAGCTCTATCAGGATTTTTAGGCCTACCATCGGATTGGTCAGCTCTAAAAAAAGAGATCCCCTCTGTAATTGCTATTGATCCTTATCAAATTGCTCAACCAAAGCAAGGTTTATTTACATGGGCTCAAGAGTTTAATAAAATACTCCCAAAAGAGCCGATTCTTTTAGGTTATTCCATGGGAGCACGCCTCTCTATGCACGTCCTTTTAGAAAACTCACCTAAAGCCCTTATTTTGATTTCCGGTAATCCAGGTGTAAAAACTTTAGCGGAGAAAAAAAAGCGCTTAAAGCTAGATCTCAGATGGGCAAAGCGTTTTCAGAAAGAGCCATGGGAATCTTTGATGCATAGTTGGAATAACCGTTCTGTGTTTTCAGCAACTCCTCTTGTACGCCATGAAAAGGGTTATTGCCGCAATATCCTCTCTTCTACGCTTAAATCTTGGTCCTTAGCTCGTCAAATAGACTTTTCCAAAATCCTTGAACAAGCACCTATTCCTATTTTATGGATTACAGGCAAATTAGATACAACCTACTCTAAGAAACCTATGAAATTCTCTCATCCCCTTTCACAAAGCTGGATTATCTCCTCTTCTGGACATCGAGTTCCCTGGGAACAACTAAAGGCTTTTCTGAAAATACTACGTCAATTTTTAAGATCAATTGAATAAGCTCTTTAAGGAACTTCTGCAACTCTCCAGGTCCAATGCCCTTCAGAAGCACTTCCATCTTTAGGAATCTTAATACATATCGTCACATCAAAAACAGCAACTGGTTTTTCTCCTGGGTGTTCTGTGCTTGCTAACTTAAGGCATTTTTGGGCTTCAATGGTAACGTTGTGTGTTTCTACCTTAACAGAAATTGTGTATTTCTTCTCTGAGTCATCAAGAATAGACAAACTCAAAGTATTACATCCAAATGCTTTGTGCAAACCAGTTAAAGGTTCTACAAAAATACTCTGTTGCACTTGAGCCATTGCTTGGAGAACAATTTTTTCATTTATCCCAAGCTTTGTTAAGTATTCAAAAATTCCTTCTGCATTATATTCCGTTGTTCCCGAATACTGGATTTGACCATCGTAGAGAATCTCGTCCACATACACTGTGGAACGCTTTAAGTCTTTATCTACCTGACTGAATAAATCAACCCGCTCTCTTTCCTGATAAATTTCCCAATTCTTCTGAACAATCTCATTATCTGTAATAGAGTAAGACTTTCCTTGCAAAGCTCTGAGTACCTCTTGCATCTCTTGGATCGTACATACATCTTCAATACAAGGAACAGCATTCTGCTCTTTTTTACTCACTTCAAAACGTTCCGGCTTATATCCTCCTTCAAAATGTATTTCTTGCAAGCGTTGCCTATCTAAAGGAAGGCTTGCTAAAATTTCTGCTAAAGCAAGTCCTGGCTTCAAACGCTTTTCGATAACGGCCTTGCCTTTACTTTGCAGAGGAACAGGAATAAGATTAACGATGGTGGCTTCAAGATCTTCAGCTGTAACTTCTTTTTTGCTCATCTCTTGGTGCAAGCGGTCCTCGGCCATCGCGCGATTTCCACCTCGATCAAAGAAGTTCTTACAGTTTGTGCAAAAATACTTCACATTTGGCAAGCGGAATTTTAGATCATCCCCTTGTAAAATATAGAAGGCTAAGATAAACGCTTGCCATTCGTGGTTAGGATAATCTGCTCCAGGCTTTGTTGGATCTCGTCCATTGAGAGAAATATTAGAACGTCCTCCAAATAAGGTTTGATGAACCTGATCGAGAAGTTTATTGATTATGGAACTGCGATACTCTTCATCTCTCTCGAGATAAGCCGGCAGACGATTCGGACTTCCTTCCATGTAGAAGGATGCTTTAATTGCTTCTTTCAAATCTGTAAAAGTCGTAATCTCTGCATAAGAATCTTTACGATCAAAAAGATTGCCTTCAACAGCCTGAAAAACGACATGAAAATTTTTATGACTTGTTTGTAAACGATAAAGGGTTTGTGAACGGCTATCTTCATTTTCTACTGTACCCGTATCATTTAGTCGTTGGTGTGATTGAATGAGATAAGACTCTCCCCGTTCTGCTATTGCTTCCAACATCCCTTCAAACTCAGGAGCAATGACCTCACCTGATTCAACATGACCTAAACCGACTATTCTCGACATGGCTCCTAATGCGATCCGAGCTGAAGAACCCGCAATATGTGGTGTTGGATGTCGCATGTAATAGAAACTACGTTCCTCTCCTTGATCATTTTTAAAAACTTGTTTTCCTCTTAAAAATGGAATATCTGTCATTAAAAAATCTTCCCATCCAACTGCTCCATAAGCCATCCGACAGCTTCTCTGAGTGGAAGAGACCTTCATGGAAGCAGGAGCTTCCTTCACCTTCTGATTTTTTGCCATTACGACCCGAGCAAAATTCTCTCTGTTTACAGCAGGGATCTCTTCTCTTTCAGGATGCAAACGATCATACTCATCTTCATGAAGCTGAAGGAGACTATGTAGAAGCCCATGGTTTTCCGAGCGGAAGCGAGCTTCACAAAGTGCGCGAGTAAGAGTAAGGCATTCTTTAAGATCTCTGTTCGGATTAGGATCTTGTCGGATGCTTTGATATTGCTCTGTTGCAATGATCTCACGCAGTGAGATGACATACTTTTCATATTGCTCTTTTGCATGAGTATAGATGGGGCCTTTATCATCACAAGCAACTGGCTTTGTTAAATAGAATAAAGTACGGTAAAGAGCATTGACTATTGCATTGTTTTGATAAACCGGGCTACTAAGCCATTTTCCAATTATGGTAAGTCGTTCGTTGAGATCAATGTCAAAGTCATCCTTAAGAATGCGAATATATTCATTAAGAGCAGTGCGATAAGCTTGTCTCTCCAAGTTAACACCATAAGCTCCAATCATATCACGAGTACGAATATTCGTAGACTTGATTGCAAAGGATTCAACATTGGATATTACCGCCCAATCACCGCTTATTAAAACATCATTGATGTTGATAGATGGTGTCAGAATAGAGTTTGCTTGATTAGGATAATACTGAGAAGAAACAGAATCATGTTCATTGCTCCTTTCATTTTGAACACTAGAATCAAGAGATGTATTAGAGAACGTTCTAAGAGATTCTTCTTTCACGTAATTTTGCACACTAGGTGTATTAGAAGGGATAGAGCTGTAAGAGGGCTTATTACTGGAAGTAAATGATTGTATAGACTCTTTAGATTCCGCTTGGTCTTCAACACTTGGCATACTGGAACCAGAGGAAGATGAATTATCAGATTGAGATTCCTCTTTCACGTAATTAGGAGGGCTAAAACTATATCCCTGATTAGAAGCAACAAGTATTTGTATAGATGAAATGCTAGTAAAACTCCTCTCTTCAAGAAAAGGGGTAGGGATTCTTGTTTCAGATTGGTCTTCAATGCTTAAACCAAGAGGTATACTGGGATCATCAGATTGAGAGTCCCCTATCTTAAACCCATCAAGAACAGGAGGAATGAAAATTCCCATCACCACATAAACTGTAGCAATAACAGAATAGATCAAATTTTGCATGGCTGTGTTATAGTTCCCTAAAACCGTGAGCTCAAGATGCAGATGAACACAGTTTAAAAAAAAGTTTTTACTTCCTAATGCGAGGTAATAAGGAATATTAATAAAGATCGCGAGTGCAATGCTGTGTACAGCCTGAGCAACAGCTAAGCCATGACCATGTAAGCCACCTTTTCGCTTATGGTCAGAAATCATCTGAATACTTAGCCTTAACTGCTTATCGTTTTCTAAAACATAATAAGGAGGCTTTAAAAAACTTTTGATAGATTCGCTCATATTTTGTAATTAAGTTAGTTGTATTTTTTCAATAATTATATCAAAAAGATGAGTTTAAAAGATGTATTAAAATAATTTTTATGTTTTGTTGAGCTTAATAAAAATAATTATATGCTTGTAATTCCATATTCTTTGAATTAGAGATTTTTCTTCACAAAAACCCTGATTCTTATATAAGGTGTTTTTTATACTTCTGTAAATTTGAGACTTAAAATCTAATGTATAAAATATGCCTCCTCTTATTTTCTTTTTTGTTCTCCTCTTCTTGTTTTTGCATTACTACAAGTCAGTCTTCTTGTTTTTTTACTCCTCCTCCTAATTGGGATTTTGCTGATCCTAAAATACTGGCCCCAAGGGTCAAGGTTGCTTTTATCGGTAAAACCAAACAAGCTCTTGCCCCTTCTGTTATTTTGGCGATCGAAGAAATAAAAGTGGACCTTCCTGAGTACTTAAAAGCGGTACAAGCCATCTATGAAAAAACACGAA
Source organism: Chlamydiota bacterium (assembly GCA_003176115.1). GTDB lineage: Bacteria > Chlamydiota > Chlamydiia > Chlamydiales > Rhabdochlamydiaceae > Rhabdochlamydia. The sequence continues at coordinate 19,122 of PSRO01000035.1, forward strand.
AAACAAGCTGGCGTAGTATGGGCTTGATAAAAACACAAGCAGGCCCAGCTCACCTTTTACAAATCGATACAGAAACTAAATACGGCCCTCTGCGCAAATTGCAGCTTATTTTCATCAAAGAAAATAAAGCCTATATACTAACTACAACAGCTTTAAAAAAAGAGTTCTCTAGCCACTTAGAGGCTTTCCGAAAAACACTTAGCTCCTTTACATGCACTTGTGATCTATATGCATCCCTTCCTAAAGAGCTAAAAGCAGATTTAGAATGCTTAGAAGCCTCTCTTCTAAAAAAATGGAATGCTTTGCTCGTAAAGAAAACCAGTTTTGAAGAGCTGTTTAATCAAACAGAATTTCAAAAGATCTATTGGTTGCCTCTGCAGAAAAAAGTGCTAGAAGATTGTCAAAAGTTAGGAGCCTATTGGCAAATGATCGTCTTAAGATCTATTCGTGAACAACTTCATGCAAGTTACTTGAAATGAGGTGCGCTTTTCTTCTTCTTGCACTTTTTAGCTGCGGTCATTCTTCAAACTGGCAAGTAGAGTACCTGTACTCGGACTGCAAAGAACATTGCTCAAATAAGCTATCTTATATAGACCGCATGAGCGGCATAGATCTAGAGATCGTGTGTATAGGAAGCAATGTAAAAGCTTATTTGAACCTCTATCCTCATACAATCAAACAATCAGCTGCAGTTGAACTTGTCACAAAAGAGGTGTCTCAGCAATTTGCTGCTTCTTGTCTAGAAGGCGGACAAAAGATCCTCTTATCTCCAGAGTGTCTTACTTTTTTTTTACAAGCATTAGAAAATAATCAAGAAGTACAAATTACCATAGGTGGTTATCAATCCATGATAAAACCTACCGAGTTTCAAGAAAATTTTAAAAAAATCCAAACCTTTCCTAAATTAATAAACCCTGTTCAATTCTCTTTCTAAATTCTGATTTTTTTTACTTCTCCTTAAACTCTGTGTTCGCTACCATCTGTTTGACTAATAATGAAGGTTTATATGAATAAGCTCGAGCAACTTAAAAAAATAACAACAATTGTTTCTGATACGGGAGAAATTGAAGAGATTAAAACGTATTTACCGACAGA
>PSRO01000060.1 GCA_003176115.1 Chlamydiota bacterium
AAAAACCTCGTATGAGAATGTCTGATGAGGAAAATTTAGGGTCAGTTGCTTGCTAGAAAACCCAAAACTGAGGTTAAAAGACCTAAATCATGCACTCTCTATTTTGTCTTTTATATTTGATAATACATATATAAAAACTCAATGGAAGAAATCATATAGACCTAGTAAAAATTCGATATAAAATGAAGAGGATACATTTTTTCAATAAAGAAAAGGTATTTTATTATTTAACAGCACCTGATCAAAATATTGGATGGTTTTACAAAGACCTTCTTCTAGACAAATTTTTGGTTGCCAATTCAATAGTGACTTAGCTAAATCAATATCAGGACAGCGCTGTTTAGGATCATCTTGTGGCAAAGGATGGTAGGTTATCTTGGATTGAGAACCTGTTAACTTAATAATTAATTCCGCCATTTCGCGAATGGTGTATTCCAAAGGATTTCCTAAGTTAATAGGTCCTGTTTGACACGCTTGTGTTTTCATCATGGAAATGATTGCATCAATGAGATCATCAACATAGCAAAAAGAACGGGTTTGCATCCCATCTCCATAGAGAGTAATAGGAAAGTTTTGTAAAGCCTGCACGATGAAATTAGAAATTACTCTCCCATCATTTGGATGCATTCTAGGTCCAAAGGTATTAAAAATACGTACTACTTTAATGGATAATCTATATTGTCTATGATAATCAAAACATAAAGTCTCTGCGCACCTTTTTCCTTCGTCATAACAAGACCTAAGACCAATGGGATTTACATGTCCCCAATATTTTTCCTGTTGTGGATGCATGTGAGGATCACCGTATACTTCACTCGTTGATGCTTGTATAATCGTAGCTTTTTGACGCTGAGCTAGATCTAGCATACTAAGGGCACCTAATACATTAGTCTTAACTGTTTTTACGGGATCTTTCTGATAATGAGGCGGTGATGCGGGGCAGGCAAAATTGCAAATATAATCTACTTTAAGATCGAAAGGTTCACAGATATCTTTTTCCATAAAAGTAAAAGAGGAATGGTTGATAAAACTCTCCAAGTTATTTAGGCATCCGGTAAAAAGATTATCTATACAAATAACCTTATGCCCTTCCTGTAGAAGACGCTCACACAAATGTGAACCCAAAAACCCGGCACCACCTGTCACTAAAATTCGTTTTTTTGTATTCATTTTATTTTTTGACAATTCTCTTCTATAATGACAAAAGTAGCCAAAGAGCTATTTTGTTTTTTTGGTAATGTAATATAGGGCAAAAGATCTTGTTTAGAATCTGTTTGCGTAGTTACAACAATGCAATCTGCTATTTTACAAAAAATCTGCCCTTCTACTTCTCTTGCAGCAATAGTTGTTGTTAACAAAATAAGATCATATTGTTTGTATTGCAAAAGAGCGGAAGAAAATTTTGGATGTACTAACCATTCAAAGCCATATTCGGTTTGTCCCATTGATACTTTATCATACTCTTTTAAATGACATATTGGTATCTGCACAATATTTCCTTCTAGATATTGAATGAGTGTTGACTCATTATCTAACATAGTTTGCTCAAAAGAGCAGTCTATCATTAAAACTTTAAAACCTCTCAAGGTTAGTAGGCTTGCTAAAGAAGGTGTATAATCTGGATGTTGCCCAGTAATCAAAGAGACAGTTAAAGATCGATCGGGGATTTTATGAGATTCAATAAATGTGCAAATTTGCCTTAAAGTCTTTAAGTCAGACGGGAATAATTGTGACAGGGGGTATCCACAACAAGAGCTCAAAACACCACAGGAATGAATATTAGCAGCTATTAATCCTTCATAGCTTATAGGAATGCCTCGAACAATCATCCTGGAAACAAAATAACCATATCCAATCAATAATCCCATAAGAGAAGAAAGAAGAGAGTACGCTATCAAATGATGCGTAGGCGGATGCAAGGACATCGCACTTTGCTGTAATCTAGCAGTATCATACGCATATAACCCCATTTTTTGTTCTTCAATGATACTTGCTATTTGTCCCAATAAACGAATTCCGAGTTCTTTTTTCACTAGTATCATCTGCTCTTGAGACCACTTAAGGTCGGATATAGTTGCAAAATTGCTTGCATAATCCACAAAAGCGGAATCTAATTGCTTAAATACATCTTCTTCTCTTTTTTTAAGATACTTTTTACTTTGGCTAAAAAGCCGATCCTTTTCTAGGAATATACATTTTTCATAAGATTGAATGATGTGATGAATAATCTTTGACGATAATGTCTCATCGTGATCTGAAAAATAGATTTTTAAATGATTTTTTTCTAATTTATGAGGACGAACCTCTAGCTTGGACCGTATTTTTTCCATAACTTTTTCCCAAGGAGTTAGAATAAAATAGTAAGGGGTATTTATCTTATATTGTTTGGGAAATCGATCCACTTTCATAGAAAAAAAGGGAGTGGAAATCATTTGAGCAATTTGACCATCCGCCAGAATTTTTTTTTCCTTAGATCGTATTTGATAGGTATTTGCAGAGGTGATCTGCAAAAAAATAGGCATTTCCTCTGATCTATCATAGTTTATACATGAAAAACCAAAACTTCCTGACGAGTTAGAATAACGACCACAAGCAGTTAAAATATTTTCCTTAGCATTTTCTAGACATCTATCCCAAAAACTTTTTTTGGTAACCATTTGCAATCCTAAATCCTCTACGACAGGCTTTAGCACTTGATTGGAATGCATTTCTAAAGAAATAGCATTGGTATCTATAGGATAGTTTAAAAAAGCTCGATATACTTCAGGCAACTTCACATAGTAATCTGTTATTTTTGCAGCCGGTCGAACACTGATCTCTGCTAAGAATTGAGGTTCTTTGGTTAATAAAACAACAAACGCGCAAAAAAAAGAAAATACCGCTATTATTCTTAATGCAAAGATATGGCGAAAAAAGGCTTTTTTAAGATCAGAAAATGTAATAATAATAGGATCGTTCATGAATATTTTTACTCAATGGTTACCTCTAAGAGGGGCTCTTTTTTTCAGATCAAAAATCCCATTCGATCAATTAGCCTTGTTGCTACGTAAACGAAATCACCAGGAATCAATAACATACTACGCTTAGGCAAATATCTTAAATATAAGATGTATGTTTTAGATTGTAAAAATATTGTCATCGAATGTTTTGTATATAGGTTTTGCCTTCATATAAAAATGCAATCCTATCTTGATGGGTTTGACCTTCAAAGGTTAAAAATCTCCTTTGCTCCTATACCTTCCCCTTGATAAGCCTTATTTGCACAAGCAGAGGAAAATCATAAAATCACGGACTTAATCATTTCTAAAATCACATTTTCCGATAAACTGATGGAATCAATGTTAAAAGGATAATCATTTTCGTCAAGTTATGGATAAAATTTTCATTACAGGCATTGCGGGATTCATTGGGTTTCATCTTGCAAGAAAACTGCATAAGCTAGGTTTTCATGTTAGTGGTTGCGATAATTTTAACCCCTATTATGATCCTGCTTTGAAACATCAAAGAGCTTCTTATTTACAAAAATTAGACATTTTAGTGCTTAATTGCGATCTCAATGATAAAGAAATCATAGAACTACATCTTAAAACATTTTGCATTTCTCATTTTATACATTTAGCTGCGCAAGCAGGGATACGTCATTCGATCACTCATCCCGAAAGTTATGTGCATAGCAATCTTTCTGGCTTCTTTCAGATTTTAGAGATCATGAGAAAGAATCCGAGTCTTAAATTAATTTACGCATCTTCTTCTTCCGTATACGGAAAAACAGCTGAAATTCCTTTTTGTGAAACAGCGTCTACAGACCAACCTAGCAGCTTTTACGGGGCCACAAAAAAATGCAATGAAATTATGGCAGAATCCTACCATAAACTCTATGGACTTCACTGTACAGCTTTGCGTTTTTTTACTGTTTATGGTCCTTGGGGGCGGCCTGATATGGCCTACTTTTCCTTTACAAAAGCTATTTTAGAAAATCAACCGATTCCTGTTTTTGGAGAAGGCAAGTTAATGCGAGATTTTACCTATGTTGATGATATTGTTGATGGAATTATAGCTTCTCTACAAAAATCCAATGGACGTAATGCTATCTTTAATCTCGGACATCATAAACCCTATAGCATATCAGAGCTTATCTCTTGCCTTGAAACTCTCTTAAAGAAAAAAGCCATCATTGAATTCCTACCCACTCCTCCAGGGGATGTACCTATTACCTATGCAGATGTATCAAAAAGTAAAAGCATTCTTAATTTTGATCCTAAAATAGATCTGAAAGAGGGGCTCTCTTACTTTATCAAGTGGTATCAAAAGCAGTATAGCTAATGAATTTTTGAGGCTCTCTCTTCTTATATGTACGCATATTTGTAAAAACCGCCCAAGCAGCCAATAATGCTACATAAATCACATATAGAGCTGGAGCTGCTACCCAACCAGATGCTTTATATAACCAGAGAGAAATAAAAGCTGTAGAAGTGCCGATGATTTGCGAACCAACTGCATGAGCGGTACATAAAATCCTATAGCGATGCTCCGGTTCAACCAGCTCCTGTGCCCAGGCGTGATATGTTGCAGAAAACACGACTCCTGCAATAACCAATAGCACACGCCCAATGGTAACTATTAAAATAGAAGAAACAGAAAAACAGTAAAAGCAAGGAATAGCTATAACAGCGCTGCCAAGTGCTCCTATAAGCATCTGTTTTTCTTTTCCTATCTTTGTTGCCAAGCGGCCAAATAGCGGAAGAATACACATATCAAAGCACAAAAGATAGGTATTGATTTTGATAATTTGATTTTTCGTAATCGAGGTGATTAAAGGAATATATCCACTGGCCAAAGTAAATGCTAGGCAATATATGCTAGAAGAAAATCCTGCAACTAAGACAATCGCTATAAACACACGTTTATGTTGTAGAAAAACACGAAAATTTTTTTCTTTTTTTATTTTAGGTTTTATTTCTTCTTTGCTTGCTATTCTCAAAATCAAAGCAACGATGGCAGTGAGCGCTCCTGCCCAAAATAAATAACGCCAATTGATCTCTTGAGCAAAATAACTATAGAGAAAAAGCAGAAAAGAAGCGGTTAGCATTCCTAAAACAGAACTTGCGTCATAGAGACTGCTCATCCAGTTTCTTTTTCTATTTTCTGTTTGTTCCAGTACGAAAATAGCTCCACCTACTGTTTCGCCTGCTGCAAAAAAACCTTGTAATAAGCGTGCTAGAAGAAGACCTAGAGGAGCTATCATACCAACCTGGGCATAAGTTGGTAAAAAACCTATGAGCACTGTTGTAATAGATAGACCGGTAAGAGAACTACATAATGCTCTCTTGCGACCCAAATGATCGCCTAACCAGCCAAAAAACACAGAACCAATAAAACGAGAAAGAAAACCTAACGGCAACATGGCATAGGTCAAAATCAGAGAGATAACAGGATCCTTCTGATCAAAAAACAAAGGAGCTAAAAAAGGAGCTAACAAGGAAAAAAGAGCACAGTCGTAATGCTCTAAAAAATTTCCAAAAAAACCTGTAAGAATACTACATTTTGATGATTGCATAACACTCTCTCTACGCTGGTATAATCCAGATCAGATTTAAAGGGTTTAAGCAAATGCTTATCTCAGCCGTTAGGCACCCCCGGTGATCAGCAGCCATTTTATACAAGTAATTAATTTCAGTAAAACTAAAACAATTTATACAAATACATCGAAAGTATAAATTATTATATAAAATCTATTTTTTTCTTTAATCGTCTATAAGAATCCCAAGAGAAAAAAGATAGGAAAATCCATAGCGCTGATAGACAGACTCAAAAAAAGAAGACAATCATCTTGCCCCATAGTTGATGCGCATCCTTCTATAAGGTCAGTATTCTTTGTTTAATGAAACAGCAACTTATGAATTAAGTTACATATTCGATTGAAGAGAGGGCTTTTGGTAAATAATGTAAAAGATCTGATGCTATAACGCTATATGAAGTCAAATTCTCAGCTGCTTTTTTTCCTGCTATTGCATGAATAAAACAGCCTAAAGCAGCAGCATAACGAGGGGTTAATCGATGACAGAGCAGAGCTGTAATCACTCCTGTTAATACATCTCCACTTCCAGCTGTTGCAAGAGCTGGACCCCCTTGAGGGATGATTACAGGCAAATGACCAGACATAAAGATAAAAGTAGGAGCGCCTTTGAGAACAAGGGTCACTGGTTTTTCTTCTACATAATTTTGACATAAAGACAACCAATCGATTTCTTCTTTTGTTTCTAAACCAAGTAGCCTCTTCATTTCCTGTTTATGCGGAGTTAAAATGCAGGAAGAAGGCAATTTCCAAGAAGGATGTTTGGCTAAAGAAAATAAAGCATCTGCATCGATGACTAGTGGTTTGTTGATCTTAAGTAGATGCTGAACGATTTTATCCGTTTTTTTTACACGTCCAAGACCTGGGCCCACTAATATAGCGTTAGCTCGAGCAATTTCTTGATCTAACCCATCGAAATTCTTATCATCTAAAAATTGACGAATAATCTCACAAGGAACCGTAATTTTATCTGGACAAAATACATGCACAATTCCAGCGCCTGATCTTAAAGCTGCAGAGCTTGCTAAAACAGCGGCTCCTGGCATTTCTTCAGAACCTGCAATAGCTACAACATACCCTTTTTGATATTTATGCCAAGACCGTTGAATAGGAGGCAATTTAAGAGAAGACAAATTAAGCAAACAAGCAGAGGCTTGCACTTTATCTTCTGGAAGACCAAAACCACCGCGAACAATTTCTCCTACATGGTCCCATCCGTCTCGTAGAAAGAACCCTGTTTTAGCAAATTCTAAATAGATGGTTTTAGTAGCATGAATGGCTACCGATCCAACTTCACCTGTAGTGCCATTTAAACCCGAGGGAATATCAATAGCAAGAATAGGGAACTTTGAATGATTAGCTATTTCAATAGCAGAGGCTAGTTCATTATCTGCACTCTTTTTCATCCCAGTTCCTACAAGGGCGTCTAGAATAAGACCTTGGTTCACCCTCTCTTGTATTTTTTCAAGAGAAAACTCTACTTTTCCTCCCTGAGAGCAAAAATTCTCATACATATTCCGACATAAAGTACCAAATCGCTCTAATGGGTAAATGGGATATGCGATAACAGAGTATCCTTTTGCTACGAGAATTGCGCCTGCAGCAAAACCATCTCCTGCATTATTTCCTCTACCTGCAAAAATCAATACTTTTTTGGGCAATTTTCTTTCTTGAATAAATTTCTCTACTTCCACCGCAACAGAAATCCCTGCTTGTTGCATAAATTCCAATTCTGAATAGCCCTTTTGAAAGGCTCTACTTTCTAGATCCTTCATCTCTTGAGCTGTAACAACTTTTATCCCGTCTAATCCCATTATAAGTGCTCTTCCTTAATAGCTCTTTGCAAAAGAGACTTTACCGCATCTCGTGGATCTAATTGCTCATAGAGTATAGAACAAATAGCCGCTGTAATAGGAACAGGAATATTTTCTTTTGCTGCTAATTGTAGTGCAGAAATACATGTATAAGCTCCTTCAACTACCATATTGATTTTTTCTTGGGCTTGTTCTCTTGTTAATCCGTCTGCAATTAACCTTCCAAACATATAATTACGACTGAGCTTTGATAAGCAAGTAACACAAAGATCTCCTAATCCAGATAAACCATTTAAAGTTTCCGGATTGCATTTCTTAGTAACAGAAAGTTTTCGAATTTCATGCAGACCTCTTGTCATTAAAGCAGATTTGGTATTATCTCCAAATCCTAGCCCATCTGAAATACCACAAGCAATAGCAATAATGTTTTTCATAGCTCCACCAAAAGCTACTCCATTTATATCTGCATTAGGATAGATTCGAAAATAAGAAGTCATAAACAAATCAACAATCTGGTACATCAAAGGAACATGATAAGCTGCGCATACAATCGAAGTGGGCAATTTTTGAATGACTTCTTCTGCATGGCTCGGACCACTTAAACAAGCAATCTTATCTCGCATATTTTTCCCTAAAACCTCTAGAACAACTTCGTGCAATAATAAACCGGTATTTTGCTCAATTCCCTTAGAGGTAATAATAATAGGACAATGCGCTTTTCCCTTTTCCAATACCTGTTCAAAAACAGGACGTATTCCTTTTGAGGTAACCGACTCAACAATATATGCAGCACCTTCAATAGCTTCTGATAAATCAGAAGTAAAACTGAGGTTGTCGCTTGCTTTAAAACGAAGCAGTTTCGGGTGCTCTCTCTTTTCTGATAGCAGCTTGGCAAATTCTGGTTTTGCCGTCCATAAGATGACTTTATGACCTTTTGATGCAAGCAAAGCTGCTAAACAAAAACCCCATGTTCCTGCGCCTAAATAGCCAATTTTCATTTAGGTCCTTTTCTCTTTTTTTGCATAATTCCGTATTATCTATTTATTTTAATTAGAAAACAAAGTATATATATTATATATTTATGGTATTAACTCTTGTTCTAATTTCTCATGAACAATCAGCGCTTTTTTGACACTTTCTAAATCATCTAATTCTTTTAACGGTGCATATGTACGATGACGCGGATAGAGAAGAGCAGCGCTGCGAGGCAAGTGCTCTAACACATCAAAAAGAAATTTTTCGTATTTCCAAATAAAGCAAGAGGTTTGTTTTGTCTGATGGAAGAGAGGTACATGCATCTTTTTTCTAGCTAGATGCAAAGGCAGATTTACATGACAACAAAGATTTTGTAAGTCAGATAAACAAAAGCAAAATATATTTACATTACAAAAAAGAAACTCTTTATATCTCTCTGGAGAAATTTCTGAATATTCTATAACTGCAATACCTTCTTTTTTCTGTGCTACAACTCCCATATTTTCTTGAGAAAATTCCCTTTTTACAACTTTCAAAGCAACGCTTAAACCAGACTCTACTGTATAACCGGTGAGTTCTGGATCTAAGGGATCTGCTAAAGGGTTATCTATGGGGATCACATGAACATATTTTATCTGCATACTTTGCCATAAATCAGCAATTTTACTCGTAAAAAAACTATCTAATACATCGCCATTGCCATTGGGGCCTTCTGCTATTTTACCAGGCGCTTCTAAACACCAATTGCCTTTTTCATCCAAAAAGGGAAGGTTTGTTTGTGAAAAAAACTGTACCTGAGAACTTTTCAATCCAAAGAAATGGTTTCTCTTAAAAAAATTTTCTGTTTCTATGCGATTAGATAAAGACGTCATAATCGCGATTTGCAGACACTGCCCTAACGACTGTTTGTTTTGGATTCTTTCACAAAGCCTTTGAAATAAACTTTTCGTTTGATTTTGTATACAAATAGGAAATGTACCTTTAGGACCTTTCCAATTCAAGCGAGACCCATCACCTCCAGCTAATACAATACACCCTACTTTTCCTTGATTGATGAGTTCACAACCTAATCGTTTGCAGTTCTTTGATCCCAACAAGCCAGGGGCTTTCAAAGGGGTAGATAGAAAGGGGTTCTTATCCATACCGAGCAATTTTCTTTGTTCCGTTAAGAGAGAAAAATTTAAGCGTTGTGCCTGTTGCCAAAATGCCTCCATCTGATCACTGCCTAGTGTCTCTAAAGCATGTAAGAGATGCGTTTGCTCTAAGGAATGAAAATGTTGAGATAAAAGCTGTTTTAGCATACTTTTTCCTGAAGTTCACCAAGGATTTTTATCACTTGTTTAACGGAAATATTACAAATATCTTTGTGTTTTGCAATGAGTGGAATATGCTGCAGTAGTAGATTTGGAGACTGTACTTGCTGTTTCAATACCCCTTGCTTAGGATCTGCCCATAAAGATACCACATTCAATTTAAAAGGACTATTCAAATAATACGTCATGGAAAGCACTCCTGAGTCAGGAGTAAGTAGATAGCTGCAATGATTCTTAATAATGGAGAGCATCTCTAGTAAAGTGGTTTCTCCTCTTAAGTCAATAACTCCTTCTTGTAAAAATGGTATTTCTTTAGAGAATCCAAATAAGATAGGAGTTAGTTTTAATGTAGAAAACAGTTGATATAGGCACTCTTTCCAATAAATAACAGGCCAGTTTTTCTCATACTTGTATTTTGTTTCCGTCTGAATGTGAATCGCTATGTATTTTTGCATGGGATTTAATCTAAATTGCCTACACAACGCATCGTACTTGTCTAACCAATGCAATTTGGGAGTGATTCTTCCCAGTTGCCATTTTAACCAACGCGTAGGATCTGGATGTTCTATAATTACATCAAATGATTTCTCACTTTGCTCTAGACGAGTTAAAGTGCTTTTAAGATCGAAAGGCTCTCCTCTTTTCCAAGAAGGATCCATGAGCACTTCTACTTGATCTAACAAACTAAACCCTAAAAAGAGGTCAGAGCGTGTAAGAAAAGTAATTTTAGCATCAGGTATGAACTCACGAATCCGGTATATCAAAGCATAAAGACCTAGAGGAATATCTCCTAATCCTCGATTCCAACAAATCAAAAATTTTTTACTTTTCTTCTTTGCTGCATTTTTTAATAAACGATCAAAATAGGAGATTTTAAATGTATATAGTAATGTATCAAGCATGCTTAAAAATTTTTTAAGAGGATTGATTAAGCAACGTCTGTACAACTTGTTGATAAACTTCTTCTACTTCAATGGCTTTCATACAACGAAAATCAATGGGACAAGTACGCTTATAACAAGGAGAACATGCAATGTGTTTATGGATTACTCTAGCTTTTTTAGAAAAAGGACCTGTCACTATCTCATTAGTAGAGCCGAATAAGGCAACAACAGGTACACCTAATGCATCAGCAATATGCATGGGTCCACTATCATTGGAGAGAAAAACTCTGCATAGAGAAATTAGGCTAGCTAACTCTCTTAAAGAGGTTAAACCTGCCAAATTTATAGCTCTTGCTGATAGAGTTCGGCAAATGCTTTTAATAAGCGGCACACTCTCCTGATCTCCAAAAAATACAAGATGGATCTTTTCGTTTTGTAATAGCTTATGAGCCACCTCTGTAAATCTCTCAGGCAACCAGCATTTAGCTGAACCATACGTAGCTGCTGGGTTTATACCGATTAAGATATCACTCTCTTGCACCCCTTGTTGCTTGAGTAGCTCTTGCGCTGCTTGTATTTCTCGATCAGTAAGATATAGTCGAGGGGCTGTTTTTGAAATAGGAATCCCCAATACAGACAATAGCATCTTATAGGTCTTGACAAGATGTTGCTTTCTCAATTGGGATGGAGGATGAATAGGATGAGTTAATAAAAAACTTCTAAAATTGCCTCTATATCCTATCCGATAGGATACATGCCCTCGATAAAACCACCAGGAAGAAGAAAATGAATGCGTCAGTAAAATGCCCAAGTCATACTTTCCCTGACGTATTTTCTCTATAAGGTCTCGGCGCCTATCTCGACGATCAAATCCACTAGCCTTGCTAAAACAAAATATCTCATTGATATCAGGATCGGTCTCTAATAAATGACAAACCCCTATACGACACATTGCTGTAATCGAAGTTTTTGGAAAAGCTTTGCGCAGATCAGAAAGAATAGGGGTTGCCATGATAAAATCCCCTATCCAATTAGGCATACGTATGATGATATTTTTAGGGTCTATGTGTGTAATTGATTTCATGGATTCATCATAATAATAATCAGCAAAAACTCACAAAACAATTCGTTTTAATAATTGTTGCAAAAACCTCATCAGGTGTGATTTCACGGATACAATTCATTGTTGAACAACCTCTACGATTTAAACAAGGAACGCAAGCTAATGGTTTAAATAGCCGTGTAGCTTTTGGATTTAATGGCCCACAGAAAACAGGTGCATTGATCCCTGCAAATATAACTGTTGTAGGAATTGAATAAGCAGCGGCTATATGTACTGCTGAAGAATCAACACTAACCAAATGTCTTGCTTCTTGAATGACTACTACGAATTCCTGCCAATGCAAAAGATTAGCTGCATTAAATACATTAGGCAGTTGATGTGTTACCCTATTGATACGACAAGCCTCTTCTCTGCCTAAACCCGTAAATATAATAAAAAATCCTTGTTCTATGCATTTTTGTGTTAAAATCCTCCATTTCTCTTCCAGCCAAAGCTTCGGAGATTCTTTAGTGCCCATATGGAAGACAAGATATGTATTTCTTAGAAAAGCTTTAGGCAAAATTCGCTCTATAAGACCCTCAGACATAGAAGGGAGTTGAGGCTGGATTTTTACTTGCACTTTTTTCCTAACAAGAAGGCTTAGTAGATCACGATAGTGATCATCCATTCCTTGATTGCGATCAATTTTTTTAAGAGGATGGGTTAGAAGTGATCCAAAACCACCAGTTGTCCAACCAGCTCTATAAGGGATTCCTGCCTTCCATAACCAAAAAATGGCGTTTGGGAAAAAAGGATATAGGTCCACTGCTAAGTCATACTGCTGCTGCTTGATTTCTGCTAGTGCCAACCTCGTTGTGCGATAATATCGTTGGATTTTTTCTGTAAAAGGTATAGGCGCTACATTTAGCTTCCAGTGGTCCATCAGATGAATATTTTGGATTAAAGGATGATCTTTTACCACTAAATGAGCCCAACTGCCAATTAACATTCCCATTTCAGCCTGAGGCCATAACTCTTTGCAAGCTGCAAGCATTGCTGTAGTTATCACGACATCACCTAAATGGGCTAAGTTTACCAGGAGAATTTTCCGAGGAACTATAATAGGTTCTTGCTTGTGATATACAGGCAAAATCGCATCAATACTTCTTAAAACCATTCTACCAAATGTATCACTTACTAAATAACGAGGGCTATTCATATCAAATTAGCATAGAGAAAAAAGGAATTCTACTACTATAGTTAAAAGATATGCATAAAAAATCCTCTTTAGTCATTTTAGGGATTGATCCAGGAACTAAGAAATCTGGTTACGGGATCATCAGAGTAGAGTACTCTCGTCTAGAACCTTTAGATTTTGGGGTGATTACTCCTCCCTTTCATACAGATAGCAATCACTGCTATTTGGTTTTATTCAATAGCTTTGAGAAATTACTAAAATCCTACAAACCAGATGCGGTATCCATTGAGACACAATTTGTAGGTAAGAATGTAAAAAGTGCGTTCAAAGTTGCCATGGCACGTAGTATGGCTATTATTACAGCTGCTCGCCAAAACATCCCTGTGTTTGAATATGCGCCAAAAAAAGCAAAACTAGCCGTTGTCGGAAGTGGATCTGCGAGCAAGAACCAAGTGCAAAAAATGGTACAACTCATTCTACAACTGTCCTCTATCCCTGAACCAGAAGATGCCTCGGATGCATTAGCACTTGCCATCTGCCATGCAAATACCCTACATTTCAACTTGAAAATACAATCTCATGTTTGATTATCTTAAAGCAACCCTCATAGAATCGAGTCCTTTAAAAGTCACTGTGGAAGTTCATGGCATAGGATACAGGATTTGGGTCCCTATCCACATACAATTGCCTCAAAAAGGCTGTTTAATTACTCTCTATGTCTCTCCCATTATTCGAGAAGATTCTCATCAGCTATTTGGCTTTTTAACACGCTTAGAAAGAGATTTTTTTGAGCTCCTCATCACTATTTCCGGAGTGGGCCCTAAAATAGCTCTTTGTTTAATGGGACATCTTGAGCTACCAGACCTTCATACAGCCATATTACAAGGGAATATTCAGGTTCTTTCCAAAACACCTGGTATTGGTAAAAAAACAGCTGAAAGGCTAATCATCGAACTACGCGATAAAGTAAAAACCTTAAACCTACCCATTTCCTCTACAAACAACAATAACCAAATGCAAAGCGATGCTCTAAGCGCACTGATCCATTTGGGATACCCTTCTATCCAAGCGCAAAAAGCCATCAAAGTAGTTCTTGACCAATTGAAAGAGCCTGATCTTGGACAGTTGATCACAGCAGCTCTCAAACACATTTAATTACCGTGTAAGGTTTCGCTGATCTGTTCTATAACGCAGCACTCTACGATAAGGGTCAAAACACATCAGTTCTCTCTGAGAAAAATAATCTAGCTTTGCTTGATATATAGGTGGATTTACCAAAGGCAAAATATCAGAAAGTTCTGCTTGATCTACAGCAAATTGAAATGCATCTTCCATTGCCTCTATTGTTCCATCTTTGTAATAGATCGTAAAGGGCCCTCCCCCATAACTCCCTCCTGGATAATACGTAGCCCACATCTCTTCATTTGTATCTACAAAAAGCGCTCCTGGTGTAAAAGGTGAACCATTGATGAGATCGTTGATTTGGTTTTGACTGCGAATAGCTGTATAAATACGCAATTGTCCACTAGCGGATAGAGTAGAATTAATACTAAAAAATCCAGGCCCTATTAAAGGAGCTGTTGGGAAAAGATT
>PSRO01000034.1 GCA_003176115.1 Chlamydiota bacterium
TTGATCTGTCTAGGAAACTTTCTGCATATTTATTTTTTCTTAAGTTTTGTTGGCTTATCTAGAAAAGAGGAACTCATTAGCAATGATGATTAAACACAAAAAGTGTATGTAAAATTAAAAACAGAGTAATTCTATAATGAAAAAAACAAATTAAACATAACATCCTTGTATTTTTATAAAATTAATAAATTTTTTAATTATTTAATGAATAGAAGAAAACTATCTTATTTCATTATTAACATGAAAAATATTTTAATAACAAAGACTGTTGTTTTAGTTTTTTAATAAGACAAGACCATATTTAGGATGAGCTACATTTCCGCGGATGGTGAAGGTAAAGGGATTTATAAACTTTAAAAGTTTTTTTTGTTTAAGCTCTAAATCAATAGATAAGCTTCCATCAAAGCCGATATAAGAAGTATGCTTTTTTCTCTTTGCTAGAGCAAATTTACAATAGCCATTTTTACTAAAGGTTTTTGCTAGTTGTGTCAAATAGCAGCGACTCTCTTGTAATTTAAACGTAAACTCTCCTTCTACAGGCATAAAGGATCGTAAATCCAAACCGATTTTAGAGAGAATCTCTAAAGGAATTTCAAAAAATTGATCTTGTTTCAGATATTGAAATCTGCATTGTCCTAAGCCATGTAGGGTCTGTAAATCCGATAATTGCGCTTGAATATCCTTAATTGATATATCCATTACAAATGGTTTAGCTTTTTTTAGTATGTGATCTAATTGCAACTGTTTTATCTCAATTTCTGGAATCCACAGTTCCCAGTCATTAAGATTCTTACAGCTCATTGTCTTAGCAAATACACTGCCTGCTTCATCTTCTAATCTAAAGTCATAGATCTGTAGTTCTTTTGGAGAAAATTCTATCCCTGCACTAAATTTATTTACAGAAATCCCCTGTATTTTCATCTGGTCTGCTTGCAGAAATCCCCTACATCCCTGCTCATCTATTTCCCCTTGATAGATGAACTCAGCTTCAAGTTGCAAAGGTTGAGTGACTTTTTCTAAAAGAGGGATAAAGGAAGCGCAATCAGATGCATGGATTCGTAAAGTCCCCTGTAAATGGTTTGTTTCTTTAGCTTCTAAATCAGCGATTACACCACAGGCTTTTCCTTTGATTGTATGAAGTTTGCATTTGTTTGATTCTATACTAAAATACCCTTGTAACCCCGGCTGAAGAGGCTTATCTGAAATCTCAAATGCTCCTTGATTATGTTCAAACCAAAGAGTCCCCCAAAAAGGTTTTTCTCCTAGATTCAGTTCACTATGCAAGATAAAATGCGCATTCTCTAAAGAAAATGTCGTATTTTGATATTTTACTAATTGCTTTGCTAGATGTAAATCTCCCTGTTTTAGATCTCCTCTAAGATGTATAAACCCTGGCATTTTTTTCACTTCCATGCTACCTATTAACTCCTGTTGCCAGGTGATTTGTTCGTTATAAAACGCTGGCAGAGAAAAATCGATGGTACTTTCCCAGGTTGTATTTTGGTAAGATGTAGAGTGGCAAAAAATATTTGCTAATATTTCAGAACTTTTTAGGTCTTGTAGAGTAAGATCGATCTGTTTACTAAAAAACCCTTGTTCTACAGAATATTCGCAAACAAAAGGCAAGCTTTTTAAGCTAAAATCGTTGTAATCGATTTGTCCACAAATAGTATGAGCTTGCAGATCGAATATACCACTGGCTAGAAAAGGATATCCCTCATAGCTTCCCTGTAGACTTTTGCAATGAAGTGTTTTTTGATCTGATGTAAAAATACCAGAGGCCATAAAAGACCCGCTTTGTATTTGATCAATATGCCACTGAGAAGAACGTCTCTTACCAGAAATAGCAATACCTTTACCCAAACAGGAAAAATCATATTGTTTAAACAGATCTTCTGTAGCTAGCTGTACTCGCCAGTTTTTAGAATTAGCTAGTCCCAAATTGCAATCTATCTGCCATTTATCCACTCCAGGATGGAGCAAAACCCCTTGTGTTTGGATAACAGGCAGTTCTTTTATTTGTAGAGAACCTGTAAAGGAAAAAGAACCAATAGCCCCTATTAACGAATCTATTTGTACATTGCAGAAAACCTTTCTAACTTGAGTAAGCTTAGCATTTGCTTTGGTTATGCAAAGTGCATTTGTCGCAGAAGTCCACTCTATTTGAGCCATCCCTTCCTCTAACTTAAGGTCTGAGCTAATCGGTAAAGATAGGTTTTTAAGATCGGCTATAACTGAAAAGTTGGATAGGTTTATCTTAGATTCTGGGCAAATAGCAATTTCTGTTGAAATAGGACCCTCTATAAGATTTTTTTCCTGTTTCTGTATCTCTACAATTTGCAATTGCAGGTTCCATGAATCTTGATATTGTGCAAGCAAATCTGCCTTAATGGAAAAATCTTCTGTTTTTAAAGAAAGGTCTTGGATGTGGAATTGAGGATACGTTGCATCAAGGGCTGTGCTAAACACATAGGTATCTTGCTTATAAGAGAGTTTTCCTTCTAGCCTGGGACAAGACAAACCCCACTTTCCCTTTTGATATTGAAAGGTTAGCTTTGATACCTCTGGAATATCTACTGTTTTATAAAAATGCTCTAAATACATTCCCTTCGCCTCTACTCCAATCACAACTTTATCGGCATCAAATAAGCACTCTAGTTGATAATTTCCTTTTAGGATTAGTTCAGGCAAAAACTTTGCAAGCCATGGCTTGTATTGCTCTTCTGTAAGGCCTTTTAGCTTTAGGCAACCTTGCATAGGCTGTAGACCCTCTTCTAAAGAAAGCGGTTTTAAGAATATAGCTTCTGCTGAAAAAGGCATATTTACTATAGATCCTAATCCTTCTATTTTATTTTCATGAATCGTAAGATCTGTGGTTAAAGGAAGCGCTAATGGCAAGCCAAGCATTGCGCTCAAATCTCCTTGTATATGAGCACAAATAGCCTCTTCAGTTCCTGGATATTCTATTACAATATTTAAGCCTTCTACTTGCTGTAGCTGACAAAGCCCTTCTTGTATTTGAGATTTAACCGCATCCCATTTTCCTTGCATCTGCACATCTTTGATAAAAAACTTATGAGAAGAGTGATTAACTGATACATCTTTTGCTTGAAACTGTGTTAAATTTATGCTTTGCAATACTTGATCTGAAAATAGCATGACTATTTTTGCTAAGCAATTTCTCCATTCATAAGAAATTGATGTATCGATTTGAGATAGAGAAAAACAGGATCTTGCCCAATCTAGATGCTCATGCTCAAATTTTTGGATATCCCATTCAATCATGCCTTCTTGGGCCTGGCAAATCTTTAAACTCCCTTGAATACTTCCATTTACGGGATCAGAAAAAATAGCTTTAACCCCGATCCCTTGCTGATCTTTATGAATAGCAGTAGTTTCTAAAATCAGTGGGAATGAGGCTTTTTCATGAACAGCAATCGCGCTTAGAATAGCTCTAGATTGGTCGGCCATCCACAGATCTGCTTTTATGTGCATCAGCTGATTTTGCCATTCTAAATTTGGAGATAAAAGAGCATAAGATCCATTTTCCAGTTGAAAATGTCCTTTAAAAGAAGGCCATAGATTTTTTAAGTAAACCTCTTCTGCACTTAAATTCATCTCTATTTGGTCGCAGCTGAATTGTTTATTTGCTTGCTGAACTTTAACATTTGCAAGAGTGGTTTTTACATGTATGTCCTGGATATAGCCATCTGATTTAACAGCAGCGCTTGCCTCTATAGACATTTCTGCATGGTAGTTTACATCCTTGTGAAAATAGCCCACTAGCTGTGTTAGTGGTAAAAGATGCTGTACTTCTTGGGATTTAATGCCAAGATATATCCGGTTATCAGGAGAATATTGAAGGGTCAAAAGAGCGGGGTATAAAGGATCTGGATCCATTGCTAACTTGAGCTCTAGCTTCTTGTGAGTTGTAGGAAGCAGAGAAAAATAATACCGCAATTGATTGAATTCTAAAACACCATGATGCACTTCCACAGAAAAGAAACGACTGAAAGCCAACGCAACCTTAAAAATATTTTGAGACTTAACCTTATGATCCGCTAGATATTGTGGATGTAGAACCCTAATATGAAAGGCTCCTTCTCGATAGAATAGATCTATGCAGTCCACACTTAATGCATTTTTTTCTTTTATTAAGCCCTGTATTCGCAGCACATTTTTATCCCAAGCAATTTTCTGATAAGAAAACGTTCTTGGTAAGAAGCAATACAAAGCTATCTTGCAACTAACTAGAATAATTTGTTGATAAAATAGAGCTAAAAAAACCAATACTCCTAGAGTCCTAAAGAGCTTTTTTTTCATTGTATGAACTCTTTATATTGTTCTTCTGATAGTAGTCTTTCTAACTCTTCTTTATCTGTTACTTTGATCTTAAAAAGCCAACCCTCGGTTTCAGCAGCTTCGTTAATTCCTTGAGAATATTCTTGTAGTTTTTCATTAATCGCTAGAATTTCTCCCGATACAGGCGAATAGATATCCGCTGCGGCTTTAGTGGATTCTAATACAGCAATTTCCTGACCTATTTCTACTAATTTGCCAATAGAGGGTAATTCCACATAGACAATCTCTCCGATTTCTTTTTGAGCAAAATGGGTAATTCCAACAGTACCTATCTCATCCTCCACTCTGATCCATTCATGTGATTCTGTAAATTTCATATCAAATACCTCCTTTTACCAATGCACAACTAGCCCAATAACGAGGGTGTTGTTCTGCTAACGAATAAGCAGAAGAAAAATGTTGCAGGCCTGATTCTTTGCTATGCAAACGATAGTTTATTGCTATGCGAGAAAACTGCAATGGATCATAGCCATGTAAGCAATGCGCTGGAATGACAACTCTAATCACATAAGATCTGCGGTTGTCCTGTAAATCTACTTGTATATCTTCTGCTAAGCAAAGAGGATGTACATCTTCTGTACGAAAGGTCGTTATCTCTTTTGCGAATGTTTCATTACTTACTTGCTGAGGAAGGATTAAAAACTGATGACAAAAGCGATGTGTGAAGCTGGCAGTTTTTAAATCCCTTGTATCAAAAAATAGTTCCACTTTATCTGTGGGATCTAAAGGCCTATCAAAAAATATATCGCAGTACATAGCCTGTTCACTCCAGGCCATTGCAATCTCTGCAAAAGGGATTTCATGAAGTAATCCAGAAGTAGAGGGCAATAGAAATTTTTTCCTCATCACCTTGATAGAAGGTTGATTTTTCGCATACAAAAGTGTACATTGGATGGCAAAACAATCAAGTGGTAAAATAGGGCTTATCTCTTCTAATAGATTAATTGTCATTAAAGCTCCTTATCGGAAAATACAATACAATTTCCTTCTACTATTTTCTGTAATAAATGACGCATTACATCTCGACATGTATCAAAAGAGAGAAATTGAAAACCCTGTTCTATTTTTTCTAAAGGCACTTCTTCTAAACTCCCTTTAGAGCACACTTTAGCAAACGCTAGAGAGCCCAAAGATCCTACAGAAATAGGAGACCATTGGTTAACAGGGATCTCGATCCAATCCTCTGTTGGAAAATCCAGTTTTTGGCTGCGAGAGATACAAGATGAAGTAGAGATGAGCTCCCATTGCTTAGGTAAATTAAGCTCAGCACCTAATTCTAATTGCTGTTTTACAGATTGCATAAAACCATACAAACGATATTTACAATAAAACATTCCTGGCAACTGCTTACTCATTCCTGGCAAATCATCAAATACCTTTATATACTCTTGTTCAATAGCAAGTAATAAAGGTTCGTACAAAATGCGCGCTATCTGCTCTTTTACCTCATAAAAAGGCTTAAAATTCCCATTTGCTTGGAGAAACAATTCTTTTCCTTTACGTATATTTGGATAAGCATTTTCTAATTTTTGATCGAGAATAGAATCCAAAGTGCCATCTTGAAAAGCTTCTTCAAAACTAACTAACTCTTTTTGAGCATCGCGCCCAACTAGTTCTATGCGATAAAAGTTGTTTGTATCAACACTGTAGCATTCTTCTATCGATCCTAAGGGAGCATTTTCTAAAAAAGCAGTAAATTCTTTATCTGTAAGCAAAGAACCGTAAGGGCCTTGAGCTAAGGGCTTTTTCCTCAACGGCAATTCGACGGTTTCTAGCGGTCTTTGTTGCAGAGCTTGTACAATAAGCTCCTTATTCTGCCGGACCATTTCCAGTCTTGCGGCTTGATCTATAGAGCTGCGAGAATCTATTTTGTCTAATGTCTGCCTAGAATCCTTAAGCTCGGGGAATGTAGTTTGCAAAAAAGACCATCCTTCATCCGTAGCTTCCCATTCCCAAGTGCTTTTAAGACTAATTTGAGCAGCAAGCTCTTCTATGTTAATAGAGCTTAAACGAACCTCTACTTTTTTTTGTACAAGCTCTGGCTGCCTTGCTTCGATATGATCTAAAGAGGCAAACTCTAATGGTAGATTCAACCTTTTTGATTGTTCAAGAGATACCGCTTCTAAATACACCTGCAACTTAAGAAGCGCGGAGAAATCTTTTAAACGTAAATAAGAAGGCAATTCATATAATTCTACTTCTACGCTTTGATCTGCAAATAAATGAAATTGCTTTTGTGCTAATGGATCATTAAAAACACTTCCAGAAGTATCCAATACCAAACGTCGAAACAGCATAACATGGCGCCAAGCATTGATAACATCGGCTTCATTTAACCCGAGCACCTGCAACTCCCGTTGAAAATATTGCATAGCTTGGCTCGGCTCAAGTGATTTATTTTGAGAAAGTTGCTTGTATCCTTTATAAACGTTTTGCAATAGGTCGGTTTGTACTTCCTGTTTGGTAATCTGATATTTTTTTTGTTCTGCAAGAGAAGATACATTCAGGATAAATTGACTAGCTAAATGAATAAATCTATCCCCAAACCAATCTTTTACATTTTTAAACCCAAACAAAGACAGCTCTATTTCTGCTAAGCGAGGGTCCTTAGGAACTCCTGCTCTTTGTTCTTGAAAATGCAACACCTGTTGCAGGGCTTCTTTGGGAAAAGCTAACTGATCAAGGTACAACTGACATAATGCAGAAAAGCCATGGACATCCAGACCTGCATTTCTTAGCTGCTCTAGATGCTCTAATAATCCAGGAGAGTAATTTTTCCAAATAGCTCTACAGCTTAATTGAGCATCATAGGGATGGGTATAAGGTTTAAATAAAGAAATAATTTGCTCTTTCTTTTTCAGATCCGGCTCCAAATAGGAAAAATATTGCTCGGCCAGCATCACAGCAAGCCCTGTCTCTAAAAAATTTTTTTCAATCACTCCGTCATTTAATAAATGCGGCCAATGACTACGATCGGTATCAAATAGGGAATGACTAAGCAATTGACGCAAAACCAATAATTCTTTGGAATAAATCGGTCTGCCATTAATGGTCTTGCCGATCTGCTTATCAGGCGTGGATTCCACCATTTGCGTATTGATCCCCACTACGGAAAAAGAGATCCCAATAATAATGGTTACAAAAATAAAAAAAATTTTCTGATACTTGCGAAAAAATTCTAGCATGGATCCTGACCTTTTAAGTGCTTTATTAAATGATAACCGCAATAGTACAAGGAAATAAAAAAATTGCCCAAACAAAAAAAAAGTTTTTAACAAATGAGAAAATTTACTTGAGAAAGCAGCTTAACCCCAACAGAAAAACAAGAGCTCTACTAATTTTATTTCAAATTAAGAATTTATAACATTTTATTCGGTAGTCCTAAACATGTAATGCTCGCAAGTGTAGGTTGTAGTCGCATATGAAGTACATGATCATCCCGACATGGTTGAACAGTTTCTTGGAAAACGAAAGCGTTTTTCTCACAATCCGTGAGCACCGCTGTCTGAGTGTGCAGTGAAATCTTTCCATGTAAGAAGTTTTCCCGATTCTTTTCTCACAGGCCGATGCTGTCCATAGAGGATCGTCTCGTAGTACACAGAGAAGTAGTCAGTATAGTATTGGGCTTTTTTTTTAACGGTTCGGGCAGTTTGTAGAAGAGTTTCTCTGCAGTTTGCTTATTATGTGGTCCCACCTGCATTGCAAGTATTTGTCGTGTTTTAGAGTGCATGACAAGCCCATAACCACTTTCGTCAGCCTCAAGCACAATTACTGCAATCTCACTATCTTCTGCAACCACCTCAGATTCTCTGGAAGTTCTTTGATGAAGATCATCAATGAATTCTAACAGCCAGGGCATACTCACCTCGAAGGCTCCACAGATACCTTCGAGGGAAATTCTCTCCAGTAAGATTCGCTTAATCAAACCCTTCTCATCGACAATCTTTTGCGTGGGGTTCAGAACGAACTGTCTACCGCATTTCAGGCAGCGGTGGTTTTGCTTGTCATTGTAAATATGACCGTTTTTCTTGACTAGGGTTGATGAGCAAGAGGGACATTTGCATTCCACACAGGGAACTCCATTATAGAGAAACCCTTCTATTATGCTCATGTTCAAAGATTTTTTTCCATACTCAGCATTACATGTTTAGGACTACCTTTTATTCTTTAATAAGATTGGCTTCCAAACGAAGTTATGAATGGGATTACAATTAAAATACCTGGAAAAAATCTATGTATTTCTCAGACTGTAAATCTTATTTCTAATATATTTGAGTATACACATAATAGTTGCTAAACAGCCGAAAAATTGCTTGGTGCACTGTTTAATTTACTTGGATTAAAATTTATCTTACTGTTATAAATTCTTTTACAATCCTTAACCAAGAAGTTACCAATGATACAAATTAAAGCAATAGACTGTGCAGATAAAGCGGTTAAGCTTACAAGCTTCCTTCCTAGTCCAAACCAATTAATGCGCAATATCAATCGTGTTGCATTACCTGCAATTGCTCTTCTTGCTACATCGGCTTTGCAAACAGCGGATGCAGGCCCAATCGCATGGGCTATCTGTATAGCGGCTT
>PSRO01000028.1 GCA_003176115.1 Chlamydiota bacterium
ATGAGAACCCGTCGATTTTCAGAAGAACAAATTATCCAAATACTAAAAGAAGGAGAAGGAGGGTCTATAGCAGATGTTTTAAGACGTTATAATATTGCAAAAGGAACATACTATGTATGGCGTTCAAAATATTCTGGGCTAGAACTACCTGAAATTCAATGATGAAAGAGACTTTAGAAGAAGAAAATAGAAAATTAAAATAATTATTTTAGCAATGGTATTACATATTCTCCAAAAAGGTCCTCTATCTAAAGCGGAAATATCTAGAAATTTGGGGCATAAACATATTTCTGGAGGGTTACTTCAAAAAGGAATCCATTGCTTATACCCTCTCTGAGAAATCTAACAGCCGGCTGCAGAAATACAAATTAAAGAACTAAGTTCTTTTTCTTTCATTATATAGCATTTTTAAAGTTGCTCAAAATTTCAACTTAATGCTACGATGCATCTTGCCGGGGATCTTTTGGAACTACAGAGTCTGAACCAGGTCAGAACTGGAAAGTAGCAGCCTTAAGGAATTTCTGTTGTGCTAGAAATTAATCTCCGGCATTTATTTAAAAAGTAAAAGCCATTCCGCCAAATACAGCTTGAAAAATCGTTTTGCTATCATGATGTATGCAACTTCTTCTCTGAGATATCTGCTCTGGCGCTGTTCCAATACCATATAAAAAGACCATCTGATATCCCACATAAAACTTTATCCATGAAGCTGGAGTCCAGCCTGCTTGCGCAGAAACTTCAGTAAAAAGTCCTGCCCTTACCCGCTCCTTCTTGCTTTGCAGAGACTTTTCCAATCTTAAATTATTTGCCATGCCCCCTGCTTTGGCAGCTATGTTCCAATAGGTAACATCTGTTGGATTAGATTGTAAAAGGCAACCCAATTGCAGCCCAAACATATCATTGCGCATATTTACAAAATAAGGGTTCACAATAGTATTAGTGATTGATAGAAGTTTTAACTTCTCTTCCAGTCGAAAGTAGTGAAAACCAAACAAGGTGGCAAAGGAAAAGTAATTTTGTGCTCTTGGAGTTAAATAATACCAATAATTTGCTTCTCCTGCACAAAAAGCCACACGGTATTTTTCCCTAACCAGATCAGCTGCTGGAAAACTAGCAGCATTTTGCTTTAAAGGAATCAGCAGATTTTGATTACCAGAAACAGACTTATTGAAACCCCAAGAGTTAACATGTAAGTAGTTAAATTCCAAGCTATTGGTGCAGTTAGCTGTATAAATAACCCCTACGCGATAGCCCGGTTTAAAATCAAACTTGCGCATATTAGATAATGCATTTGTCTCAGTAGTTGTGTTTCTAACAAGTGTTGTTTTCTTTATGTCATTACGTTTCAAATAGATATATTCGCCATAAAAGTCTAAATTACTCTCTGCAGAAATAGTCGAAGCGTAAGCTAATGCTCCGCAAACAACACTAATAGCCCATTGTTTTTTTTTCATAAAACCCATCTTTTTGTAAAAAATACTTTGTATTATATACCATCCGTAGCTGATAAACTTAAGCAAAAATCCTTTCTTACTGCATTTAATGCACTTACAAGACACTTATAAAGCAAGAAAATGATTCATTCAATCACAAATGAAAAATTTATTAATTTTAAATTAATTAATAAAATAAGCATTTTTTAAATAAAAAAAACAAATATATGCTATAATTAGTCTCTTAAAGTGAGAGATTTATTATGTCTGTTAATTTATCTGATTCTTATCCTATCTATAAGGGAACCTATGGCTTACCCCTATTGGGAAAAATACCCTTTACTAAAGGGCTATCTAGCGGTATTCGTTCTTTTTTTAACCCTTCTGATCCCTCTCTTTTTTCAGTTTTTTTAGATCAAAAAAATATAGAGATTATTGAGCAACTATCTAGCTTCGGCAAGACCCTAGAACAATACCATCCTGGAAAAATACGTAAATTACTTAACAAGTTTGCAAGAAAATATGAAGAAAATCAACAAAACCTAGATCCCTTACAGGATACGCACACAAAGACATTAGAAGAAATTGAAAAAGAATACCATAATATCACTAATTTATCCGATGACCAAAGAACTAAAGCAAGCGCTTCTTTTAACAAATTTTCGGAAAAGTTTAAAGCACTCATAAATACCTATGATGCCGAAAAATTACAAGAGGCTTATTGTTTGCTCGATGCATTTAATGAAATTGTCATGCAATCACGCCAATTATATATCGGGTTAGATAAAGTAGTTAAACATATTGAAAGCAAACATATATTTTTGCAAACATTCAAGGAACAACTCAACTCTATTATTTTGCTAAAAGAACAATTTAACCCTGATTTAACAGATCAAGGTTTTAACCAAATTACTAGAAGACAAGCTAACCGTGCTGGATTGCTCGATCTAGTTGCTGATGTGAATGCTATTCTTCAAACACTTGTTCCTAAGACTGCTCGTAAGACAATCGGAAAAAACGACAACGTCAAAAACGAACTACTAAAAACCATACTACAGAAAAAAGAAGAAGTTGTTTCTTTTATGCAAACACGCATGGAAAGACACAGAACATCCGTATTCAAAAAAATAAGGAGCCATCTCGAAGATGATATTTCTTCTTATGAGGAGCTGCAGAAAAAATTATTAGAGCTCTTACCTAATGATAAAAAAGCTCAAGATCTCTTATTAGATCTCCAGAAAATGAGATGTTATTTTAAAGACGATGCCCCACGCTCTTCTTGTAACATTCTAAAGGAAAAATTAGAGCTTCTGCTAAAAGAGCAGCCTTATCTTTTTACTGAGAGAGAGAAAAGAGCTTTAACTCATCTTTTAAAAAATTTATCTGTTATTGCTTATGGAAAGCGTTTTCATAAAGAAGATGTACAGGAGCTGTTGAATCAATGCCAAAATATAATTAAAGAATTGCTACCAAAAGAAACCATTTTTTCACAAATAACCACTTCTCTTTCTCAATTGGAAATTTCCCTTATAAGAGAAAATATAACACCTAATGAGCATAAACATGTAACAGATCTCTTAAATGAATTTATCCAAAACCCTAAAATCTCTTTTAAAGAAGATGAAAAACAAAAATTTTTGGATTTAAAAAGAGCTCTTTCGTTTGATCCTAGTCAACCTATACCTAGAGCAAATATATCTTCTTTACAGCCTCAGAAATGCCTTACATTGGTAAAGGAAATCGAGGAACGCTTTCCTGCTAAAGAAGGAAGCAAGCTAGCTATTGAAAGAGAATTAGGAAAATGGACCAAGCATGCAACAAATCTTACTTTGATGATGTCTATGGATAAAGCCTTTTTTCATTCAACTAGAGATTCTCTATTTTATCACAATATCATACAGAAATCTGAAGAAATGGATTGCTGTCCTAAACAACTATTTCTCGAGGAACTTAAAATACAAGAATTTCCTACATGGAAAATCGTTTTGGCAAAGGTCTGCTTCTTTGTCACTAAGCATTTGAAAATAGAAAACTTCATTCACAGAACGATTTCTCGCGCAATAAGCAACTACTCTACAATGATTTATCAAAAATTGGGTCAAGAATACACTCATGATCAACTTCAGGCTTTAAGTCAGAAACTAATAGAAAATGCAACGATATACTTTCATCTATTGAGCTCTGCCATCTCAAATGCTAAAGTAGATGCACAAAGGTTTCCAGATCAAGAACAGGTCACTCGCCTGATTATAGACCAGCTTTTGTCTTTAAGACTAGGAAGTAATGAAGCAGCACTTAGAGAGCTTAACCTTCATAATCTCTATAGTGAATTAGTAGATGATCTTGTGGAAAAATCAGAATCAGGTCTGTTAAAATGGATTGTATTTTATCTAGATAAATACGAGTTTCTAAATAAACATGAGCTTGCCTCTTCTATTATCAAAACAGGAACAGATTCTTTCATTAAGCCAGCTGCTAATGGAGCTGCTTCTGTATTAAATCTCTTAGTCCGCGACGGCTTCAAAGCACTCTATAAAAAATTGCAACAACTGGAGCAAGATTTCCAAGAAGAACTACTCCCTTCCAGCCCTCTTATTGAGGAATTTGTAGAAAAACTTATGCAAACCTTTGCTCAACACAGGGATATTCAACAAATAGCTTCTTCTACAAAGATTGCCGTTGCTAAGGCAAATCTTATGAGGGAATTAGACAAACACGCCCCAAAGTTAGAAGGGATACTTGATCAACAAATAAGAAACTACGAACAGTTTAATTATAATACAGATCTGCTATTAGATGTTAAAAATACCCAAGCTCTAGGAAAGAAAGACAAAGAGCCCCTCTTCATTTTGCCTATTCTTCGAGACACAATCAAGAGAACCCTAAAAATATTTGAAAATCTTCTTCCTCAGATATCTTCTGAAACTACTCAGCAAGAACATACCATATCCGTAAATGAGGTGATAAGCGATAAAAGAAGCGCTGCTATAAAAGCCGAGATCGATGGTGTCATTAGAGAGAAAATCACGCTTGCTCTTACAAAATTATTAAAAGCTCCTCCTTCTGAAGAAACCCTCTATGATTGGCTCTATCAAGGCTTAGCATTAACCAATCAAGCTATTGAGCGCCTTAAAGAAAATAAAGAAAAACAAACTGATGTGAAAAAAGAGATTACAGAGCTCTTAAGTGATATTAGTGCTTTTATTGCTAGCACAGCGCCTAAAATTGCCATTAAGAAAATTACGGGAATGGAACGTCTATCATCAACGCTAGCAGAGAAGAACCCCATTGATCTACCAGCGTGGATTTCTCCTATAATCCAAGAGCGTTTACAAAATATTGTAGACTTAGTAACACAAGAAGCTTTGTATAGACCCGAACTTGTAGCTCAATTGGGTAGAAGGGTGATTCTACCTACAACTGCTTTTTTAAGGCCCCCTAAAAAGAATCTTCCCAGTCTGTAAATTGCCGTTGTAAATGGGCAAGCTTTCTTCTTAAAGCACCTTCTACATCGATCCCATTGCTATCTGCTGTCATCAAAATATCAATGAGGGAGTTAGCTACTTGCTCCTCTGTATGTAAAGGTAAAAGCTCTGATTTAAGCTCAGGGAAACCAGTTGTCTTAAGCCGGTGTAAAACCTTCTGCGCTCGAGCTAAACTAGGAAGATTTTCTGAAATACCGCTAAGAGCTTCTTTAGATTCCATTTTTTTGATCTTCTGCCAGTTTTCTGCAATTTCTTCCATGCTATGTACCTTTAAGTTAGTAAAAACATGAGGATGACGACGGATCAACTTCTCGTTTATATTTGATAAAATATGGGTTAGATTAAATCGTTTATCTTTTTCCGCGATTTTAGCACAAAATAAAAGGGTATAAAGCATGTCCCCTAATTCTTCCATGATCTGCTCATTTAGATCTTGATCAATAGCTTCTATTACTTCATGTACTTCTTCGAGAAGATAGGGCTGTAAGCTCTGTAGAGTTTGCCTACAAGACCATCCGCAATGGTTGACAAGTTTATCTATTGTTTCTATCAAATTCATGAATTCTTCCATAAAAACCTTATAAAAATGGGTTGTCTAAAGAATCCTATCATTTTTTCTATGTTTTATTTAAGCTAAATAAAAACCCTAAAAGAGAATGCAACGACAATTCACAGCAACTGTATACATTATTAAAGATGAAAAAGTTCTTTTGCTCATGCATCCTAAATTCCATAAATGGCTTCCCCCAGGAGGGCACTTAGAAGAAAATGAAACTCCTCATGAATGTGCTTTGAGAGAAGTATTAGAGGAAACAGGTTTGAGGATCGGTTTTTATCAAGATGAATGTTTTCGAATATCTCATAAAAATGCCTGTAGCATCCCGCGTCCTTTTTTATGTTTATTAGAAGACATCCCTGCTTGGAATCAGACTCCTATGCACCAGCATATAGATTTTGTATTCGTTGGATATCCAATAGAAGAAGGTTTAGTCAAAGAATTTTCTTATCAATGGTTTTCTAAAGAGGAAATTCTAGAGCTAAAAGAAGAAGAAATTTTTTCCGATGCCAAGCAAATTATTTCTGAAATATTTAACTTAAATTCCTTTCCCATGAAGGTTTAAATATGCATGGGCTTTTTATTGCCTCTACTGGTCAACACATTGGAAAAACCACAGCCTGCTTAGGTCTTTTTTCTGGGCTGCGTAAGATTGTTTCTTCTTTAGGTTATATGAAGCCGATTGGACAACAACACATTACTACAAAGCAAGGTATACAGGTAGATAAAGACGTACTGGTCTTTAAAAAACATTTTGCATTGACCGACTCTTTAGAATCCATGAGCCCCATTTTAATCCCCGCTGGTTTTACTCGTGATTTTTTAGACAAAAAAATCCACATGGATGATTTGCGTAAAAAAATGATCAGCTCTTTCAAAACGATTCAAGAAAACAAGCAATTGGTTCTTGTAGAAGGTACCGGGCATTGCGGAGTAGGTTCTATTATTCATTTAAATAACGCCCAAGTAGCCAAAGAGCTAAAACTCCCCCTAATTTTAATCTCTTCAGGAGGCTTGGGCTCTAGCTTTGATGATCTAACACTAAACATTACCCTATGTAATCAATACAAGCTATCTATACTAGGGGTGATTCTTAATCGTGTACTACCTGAAAAACAAGAAATGATCCAGTATTATATGAGAAAAGCGCTTAAACGCTGGGATCTGCCTTTACTAGGATGCATCCCTTTTGATCCTTTTTTAAGCACTTTTTCCATGGGGGACTTTGAGCTATTATTTCAAACTTCTATTATTACAGGGTCTAATTATAGGTTTCGTCACTTCGATCGTATTCGATTGGTTGCCACTTCTGTCGAGAGCTACCGTGAAATGATTTTACCTAACCAGCTCATTATTACACCCTCTAATCGCGAAGATATTATTTTAGCCACTCTTAACAAGCATTTAGAATTGCTAGACACCCATAAAGAAGGTCTTTGTGCAGGAATGATTTTAACAGGAGATTTTACTCCTCGCCATTATTTAATAGAGCAATTAGCGAAAGCTGATATTCCCGTTCTTTATACGCCTTTACATAGTTATACAGCGATGCAAAAGATTTCCGCTTTTACTGCAAAGATATCCATAGAAGATATCGACAAGATTAAAGAGGCTATTTCTATCGCAGAAAGCCATATTGATTTCTCTTTATTGCAATCTGCTCTTAATGGTAGCTAGCCATTCAGAGCAAGCGTTTACTAAATGACTGGAATCAAGATTTTTTACACAGGCTCCTGTGGCACATTTTCTTAAAAGAGGACAGCGCGACCAAAACTGCATTCCATAAGGACAAGTCCCCTGCACAGAAAAATGTTGTTGCCCGATCGGACGATAGCGATCTGCCAATGAGGGTCCAAATATGCTAAAAGAAGGCGTGTCCGTTGTTGCACATAAATGAAGGGCCGCTGAATCTACACAAATCACTCCATCCATTTTGCTCATTAAATTCTGCCATAAAGGTAAACTCAATTCTCCTATACACAGAGATTGAGATTTAAACCTTTGAACCATATAATCAGCTTGTTGTTTTTCAGATTTAGTATGATATACAAAGACAAAGCATACGGAGTATTGAATGCTAATGTGAGTTAATAAGGAACATAATGTCTCTACTTGTATCTCTTTGTTTGGCCAACGAGAATGTGCTGCTATCATTAGGCGCATGGGTTCTTTAAGAGATCTATTGGCTAATAGATCTTCTAATCTACTTTTTTCTAAGAATGTTAAATTCATAGAAATTGGTTGCGGAAAAAAAACCGCATTATCGCTAAAATAATGCTGAATCAATTGCAAATATTTCATTTGCGCATTGACCGTTTTAGCAAGGGATATTTTTTTCGTAGTGACTAAAAGATTTATTCTCTCTTGTACATGAGTAGAATCAAAACCGATTTTTTCTTTAGCCCTTGCTAAGAAAGTTACACAGGCAGATTTGATGTTTCCTTGTAAATCAAATAATAGATCGTATTTTTTAGAGCGCAGGTTTCTCAGGGTGCTTAGAAAATTTTTCCAAGCGCCTAAAGAAGAGCGCCAGGCTTTAGTATCGATTACGATAATACGAGAGGGCAAAGAAGAGGCCAATAATAAAGAAGCATTTGATTCTTCCACTACCCAATCAATCGTTGCTTCTGGAAATCGAGCGCGTAAATATTGCAATGTAGGCAATGTTTGAATAACATCTCCAATGGAAGAGGTTTTAACTAAAAGAATAGAAAAAGATGAACTTTGCATATCAAAACAGAATATCCTTCAGTAAAATATAGCCAAAGTAAAAAAATCATGATAAAATTAAAAATTTATTTTATGTGAGTATATAAACAATGAAATATATAGGACCTTCTCGGCAACCAACAGCACTCTACTGCATTGCTTTAACAGAAATTTGTAGGCGTATTGCTTTTGGCGCCATTGCTTATTTATTTTTCTTATATATCGCCGATTTTCAATATTTTACAGAACATGCTTCTGGTCAAATAGGAGCTGTATTTCTCTTAATTACCACTTTTCTACCTATATTAGGTGGATTTATAGTAGAGCGTATTCAGTATCGCCTCTCTGTTATTTGGGGTGTTTTATTAAATGTAATAGGCTGTTTTCTGATCCTAACTAGCTCTTTACCTTTTTTGTTTATTGCCCTTGTTTTGGTAGCTTTTGGAAATGCTTTATTTCAACCAGGTAGCTACGCTCTCTTAGGTACGTTTTATCAACAAAGGCCTCATTTAAGAGATGCCGGCTTTTCCATTTACTATGCTCTTATAAGCTTAGGGCCGCTTTTTGCATTTTGGATCCTAAACTCTTTAGCTGATTTAAAAAACCTATATGCAGCTTTTGCAATAGCAGGCAGTATTGGATTGATTGGTTTAATCCCATTAAGTATAGCTTTAAAACAATATAATAGGCTCAAGCTCCAAGCTGCAGAAAATGCTTTTTCTCCTCTTCACAAGCAAGAAAAAGACAGAATTTGGGTAGCCGTTATTCTCATCCTATTCTCTATTATTTTTTGGATAGCTCAAGATTTAAGCCATACGGCTCTAAATCCACTATTAGTTGAGCATAGCCCCGCTATAACTAAAATTCTTCCCTTTGATATGCAGCTTTTTTGCATGCAGAGCTTATACTTCATCTTAATTGCATTCGTCTTAGCAAGAATCTATCTTTTTTCTTATAAAAAACGCTCTTATAGCAATGCTATCTTAAAAATTTCTTTAGCTTCTTTCATCTTGAGCATTTGCTTTGCCATGCTTACTTTAGATAGTTTTGAACTAAATTTTGGTTCATTTGTCACAAGCTCGGTATTTACCGTATATTTTTTCGTTGTCCTAGCAGAATTGCTCTTGGCTCCTATCGGCCTTTCTTTAATTACACGCCTATCCCCACGCCGTTACACAGCCGTTTTAATCGGTATTTGGATTACCTGTTTTAATGCTGCTTTTTATTTAAAAGATTTAGCTTTTTTATTTATTCCAAGCTCCATTTCCCCACATATGCTTTTTGAAACAGTAACGATACTGTTAATTATCCTCGGTTTGCTCATATTTGCTCTTTCCAAAAAACTCAATCGCATGTGTCATTTTGAGCTCTTTTAAGCATCCTTTGAAATCCTCTGGAATTTTTGCTTTGGCTGTTATTCTCTGACGAGAAATGGGATGTGGGAAACGCAAAATATATGCATGCAATAAGTGACGCATAGGAGAAATCTTACAAAAAAAATGCTTTGCGTAGAGGGTATCACCTAAAATAGGGTGTCCTAGATAACTCAAATGCACACGAATCTGATGGGTCCTGCCTGTCATGGGCTGACACAGAAGAAGAGAAGCGCTTTTATGATGTTTTAAACAACGCCATCGAGTAACAGCTCTTTTTGCATCAGGTGTAGTAGCTACTCCATATAGGCTCTGACCTTGATAACACTTTAATTTTGCAATAGAGCTGTCTATTTTCCCTTCTTTTTGTAAAACCTGTCTATCTACTAACGCCAAATAAAATTTCTCTACAAAATGCTCTTTAAATAGAGCAATCAATTTTTGTAAAATAGATGTATTTTTCACAAAAATTAAAGCACCTGAGGTCTCTTTATCTAAGCGATGGCCAAGCAACCACCTATCTTCTAATAAAGGCTGTAAAACCTTCATATCACTTGTTAACATTGCGGGTTTATTGCAGATAAGCAGGTATTCATCCTGGTATAAAATCTCTAAATGTTTTGGGTGAAAAGTTTGGGTCTGATATAAGATCACCACATCTCCTATCCTTAGAGGATGCGTAGAAAAGCTCTCAATGATTCCATTTACAGTGCACAATTTTGTATCAATTGCCAACTTTAGAGATCTAAGCGAGATGTCTTTGCATTGCAGTCTTAAAAATGCAAGTAAAGACATCCCTCCATGCTCTTTTTTCAATTGAGCTTTACATAGAATCTTTTTCATCAAAATGCTCAAGAAAATCTATCGTGACTCTCACCCCAAATCCTGTAGCTAAAGTAGGGTGATAAGATTTAGGCTTCGATAAATAAGCCACTCCTGCAATATCCAGATGTGCCCAAGCTGTTTTCTTAATAAATTGCTGTAAAAAAGCTGCTGCAGTACAAGAAGATGCCGGACGGCCGCCTATATTTTTCAGATCAGCAATCTCTGATTTCAGCATTTCGGTATACTCTGGGTATAAGGGAAGGCGCCAAAGCCGCTCATCTGTTCTAAGCGCTGCTGTTTGCAAACCTCTTACAAGAAAATCATTGTTAGAAAAAAGACCCGCTGCTTCTTCTCCAAGCGCAATTACAATGGCACCTGTTAAAGTAGCAAAGTCAATGATAACAGATGGAGCATATGTATCTTCTACATAAGAGAGAGCATCTGCTAAAACAAGCCTCCCCTCTGCATCTGTGTTACCAATTTCCACGGTTTTCCCTATGCGACTGGTGTATACATCTCCCGGCTTATAGCTACTAGGACCTATTGCATTTTCTGCTAAAGCAAGCACACCAATGACATTTTTTTTCACTTCTAAACTGCAAAGGCTCTGTATGACACCTAAAACACAAGCGCTACCGGCCATATCGCTTTTCATTGTCTCTATATGGCCTGTGGTTTTTAAATTAAGACCACCTGTATCAAAAGTGATTCCTTTTCCTACAAGAGCTACTTTTTCTTTAGAAGAAGGGTCTCCCATATATTCTAAAATAACCAAAGCAGGGGGATGAACACTTCCCTTTCCTACAGCTAACAATAAGTTCATCTGCTCTTTTTCTAGTTGCTTTTCATGCAAAACCACAACTTTAAGTTTTTTACAGCCTTTACTTAAGTTCTTTGCTACTTGGATTAAACCTTCCACGTTAGAATCATCTGCATTTCTATTTACTAAGTCACATGCAAGATATACACCCTGCATAATCTGTTCCACCTTCTTTACTAAAAAAGCATGAGATGGATCTATACCACAAATGCATGCAGTTTCTAAAAGTTCATTAAGAGAGGTGCCTTTAAAACAATCAAAAGCGTAATTAGCTAATAGTAACCCTTCTAAGCTAGCCCGGATGATAGAAACGGCCTCTTTCTTTTCAAATGAGGGCAAAAGCAGGTTGCAGCTCTTGATTTTTTTAGCCCTTAGCTGTTTGATTGCGCTTGCATAAGCTTGCCGCAATGTTTCTGTCTGGCAGGTGGCTTTCTCCCCCAACCCTAATAAAAGAACCCTTTTTTCCGCTCCTTTTTCACGGTATAATAAAAGAGTTTCTCCTTTTTTACCGGAAAAGTCGTCAAGAGGGGTCTTTATAAGGGTATCAAACTCTTTTAGTTCAAGAGCTACCAGAGCTTGTGTCTTTGTTTTCCAGACAGGACATATCACAACATCGGCGTGTTTTCGTTTTTTTGGATCGATAATATGGGTAATTTTAATCATAGTAATTAAAAAGGAATCTCCTCTTCTGCTTCATCTGCATTAAACGATTCGTTATTTAAAGATGGCTTGATATAAGCGCTCTCTTCTTTTGGCTCGGTTGTTTGTGCTTGATCTGAGCGACCAAAAGGACTAAACATGATATTATGAGCTGTAATTCCTGCTGAAATTTGAGACTTTCCTTCTCGATTTGTAAAGATTTCTAAATCCATTTCTCCTTGAACTATAATGGGGCTACCTTTCTTAAAATAGCCCATCATTTTGTCAAACTGTTCCCCCCAAATAGTCACTCTCCACCAAATCGTCTCATCTTTTCCACCCTTACGCGTACGTGCAGCTACACGCAAAGTGGTAACTTTTCGATTTGATGGGGTAAACTTAACTTCTGGATCAGAACCTAAATGTCCAGCAATTGTAGCTTGATTCATAAAAAATATCCTCGTATTTTTACTAAGTGATGCTACGAAGAGTATTTCTTGTAGCTACCAAAATAAGCAAGCAGTTTTCTTCTAGATCAAAAAAAGCTCAGAAAAATTACATAGGCTCAGTAAAACTATCTAATTGCTTAATTTCAGTGATTACAGGATGTAAAAGCTTAATAAATAGCGTAAAAGCAGTATCTAATCTCTTAAGTATTTTTCCTGTCTCTAGTTGTAAATCTTGATAAGAAATCTTGCGAGCTCTACTAATAAGAGTAAAATCTTTTTCAGAAAGAAGATGCAATCTCTGAGCTAGGTCCAAAATATGTTTATAATCTTTTTTTTACAGAAGCGTTAGATTTTTTATGCAAGTAATGAGTAATGATGTGTAATGCTTATATTAAGACCTGTGAGATCATTTTATCCTGCTTTGTGATTAAACCTTTTTCAGAGAAATTTTCTACTGATTGCAAAAGTCTTGATAAATTAGGAGAATAGTCATTCTCCCCTGTTTGCAAGAAAATAATTGCTCTAAACAAATGTTTAGATAATATATCCATATTTGCCATCGTTTCCACTTGGATAAATTCTTGTAGAGAATGAGATTTTTGAGAAGCTCTTAAGGAAATTTTTATTAATTCCAGACATCCTTTTATGGTATTAATAGGTAATAATAACCCTTTAAAAAATTTTGGATATTCTCTAGTTCACTGAGTTAAGAAGATCTAATACTGCATTTTTTTGAAATAAAGTGTTTTATCTTTGTTAAAGGTCCTGTTAAAATCTTCGCTTTCTATTTTAGTTTGGACTCGGTTTTGAACTTCATCCATTTTTTTTAAAAATTCATTAGGGCCTTCTTCGGGAAAAGAAGAGGATTTTGTGATAATAGTTTGACTATACACTCTAAAACACAACTGAATAGCTTCTTTTACCATGATTATATCCAACTCCTCCTTCTTTATTGGGATATAATAGCTGATGCAAAAAGATAAAAGGTTTTGGATGAGCTCTTTCTTCTGGATAAAAAGATCGATAATCTTTTGGATAGCAAAACCAAAGATGCATTCCCATATCCTTTTTTAAAACCTAAAACACTCATTTTATAAGAGTGAGCTACCTTTCCTAAAAAAGTATTAGCCAATAATATATATTTAATTCAGATATTTTTGGGAGCAGATACAGGGATTTGTAAACTCTCTGGTGTAGATACAGCTTCTAGTTTAATGATTTGCAGGATCTTACGATTTTTATTTAGAAAATCCCGTTTTGACTGAAACACTTTTAACTTTTCTTTGTGTGAATTCAAGCTGGGCAAAGATAAGAGCATCTCCCACATTTGATCTATAAGGCTGATCAAAATTGCACCAAATCTTCAATAACAGCAAGATAGAATCATAAGGTAGATCGTAAATTTCATTTTGCATCCAAGCTAAAAACTCTGCTGGATAACGCTGAGTATAAATCTGATTAAGATCAGTTTCTGGTTTTTCTATTAAGCAAGGATATATCTGTTGAGAATCCTCTTCAGAGGAACCTGGAGCCGCTTGAATGGCAGAGCGAAAAATATCTTATAGAAAATGATGTTCTATTGTTTTAAGAGAGGCTTCTTTTAGCTTTTAAGCTGTTTTTTCATCCGCTTAGCTATCTTCTTAGCTCGAGGTCTTTTAGTTTCTTTAAACAGCTTATTTAGCACATCTTTTTGGAGTCTCTTTCCTCCATTAGTGCCTAAGTATAGAGTAGTAAGGGCTCCTACGGCAATTCCTAAGAAGGTCCCTAAAAATAGATTTTTACATGAATGATCTGATTGAAACATAGTTACCTTCACTTTGTCAGTTTTTTCCATAGCTGCAATCCTGCAGCTGCTAATTCTAAGATATCAACTAACTTATCCTCATTTTTGGCAATCTTCTTATCTAGCTCTTTGAGTAAACTCTCTGGGTCTTCAATTTTGTCTTTGACAACCTCTCCTGCATTAGCAAGAGCTTTTCCTATGAAGTGCAAGGTAGACTTCCTATCTTTACAAGAGGAGCTTTTTAAAAGAATAACAGCACTAGCTCCAATAGCGCCTCCGATAAGGGCCTTTATAAGGATATTTTTGGTGTCTTTATGTAAATTTGACATATTACTTGTCCTTTATTTTTTTCAGCAGTATCACTGCATCTGTCACATAATTAATTACTTCTGTAAGTTTTGCATAGGTGTTTGTTTTATGGGATTTTCCCTGAGAGGGCCTAAGCAATGGGGCAAATAAAAAATTAAGGGATTCTAATTTCTCTTTAATATCTAAGGTCATATCATTTACATTTTTAAGTAATGTAACGCTCTCAGAAGAAATCTGCTTTAATTCCCCTTCAACTTTAGTTAAGGTGTGCTTAGTTTTTTTTAAAGTTGCACAAGAGTTGCGCAGCGTCATAATTAAAAAAATGACTAAAACCACAAAGGCTATGGTGCTTACTGCTATGCAAACCTCAATAATCATGAAGATCCTCTAGAAAAAATAGACTATAATAGTTTCTTATTCTTAATTTACATTGTGCAACTATTTATAATAATATGTAAATAAAAAGTACATTATATATTATAAAACTTTAACTATTAATTATATAATAATTGCAATAACATTTATCTGAAGGTTTATAGGAAATATCTTGAAAATCGAGAAGGCTGGAGAACTCCAGCCTTATTAATAGGAAAAATTAAGACTTTATAAAAGCCTCGATAATGCTAACTTCTTCTAAAGGTCTATCTCTATCCGTTCTACTGGTCTCAATTTTTTCTACCGTTTCATAACCGCTTACAACCTCACCAAAAATAGTATGTTTATTATTCAACCAATAAGCATCATCTGTCGTTGTAATAAAGAACTGACTGCCATTTGTATTAGGCCCTGAGTTAGCCATTGCAAGCAGACCTTTTTTATTGAATGTTTTCTTCGGTGTTACTTCATCTTCAAAGCTTTTGCCCCAAATAGATTCTCCTCCCGTACCATTTCCTTTAGGATCTCCGCCTTGAATCATAAAGTTTTTAATGACACGATGAAAAATGGTTCCGTCGTACTTCTTATTGTTTACGAGACCTAAAAAGTTCTCGCAGGCTTTAGGAGCAATATCAGGAAAGAGTTGCAGCTCGATTATACCGAGATTTGTTTTAAAAACAACAATGGGTGGTTTAAGGTTTGTTTGTTCCACTTCTAAGGATTGTTTAGGTTCCATTTTTTGTACCTCTAAAGATTGTATAGGATTTAAGAAAACAAAATTGGTTAATAAAATGATAAAATACTTAAAAAAGCCTGACATCTTAGTCCTCCCTTTTTTAGATCAATAGTTTACCATAAATTTCTACAAAAGCAACCCATTGCTTCTGTGTTTTTAAGCCCAAAAAGAAATGTATGACAGTCCATTTTTATTTGCTAATTACTCACGAAATAGAAAACCAACTTATTATCTTTCAAATTTTAATGAAATTTAAATAAAATCATAAAATTAGTTAAAATACAGGCGAGAGTAAACCCTCATCGGGGGTTTTTATTTAATTTATTAAAAGTCGTTTATTTTTTTGTTATTTATTTTAAAATTTCATTAGACAAAAAAAATCAACTCAGCTAGATAAGAAATTACACATTATAAAAAAAACAGTTTACTTGTTGTAAGAAATTCATGACTAAACTAACAAAGTCTAAGGACAATTTATTTGGTTCCTTAAATCAACCTGCAAAAAGAAAATCAAATAAAGAATGCTCTTGTCCCTATTTGATTCCGATTGATGAAGTGCCTGAACTATATCACCCTTATTCTGAGGTAAATTTATTTTTATCTCGAAGAATGAAACA
The DNA here is from genome assembly GCA_003176115.1 of Chlamydiota bacterium. Lineage (GTDB taxonomy): Bacteria > Chlamydiota > Chlamydiia > Chlamydiales > Rhabdochlamydiaceae > Rhabdochlamydia. Next base: position 16,110 of record PSRO01000028.1, read on the forward strand.
AGAGCTGCAAAATGCTCCAACTAAAGATTGGTCCATGCAATTAGAACAATATCTTTTAGAAAAAATGACTCCTGAATTTCAAAAGAAATTTCCTCAATTTCGCGTAAGTGTTTCCGCTATAAAAAAAACATGGGAAAAACTTATTCTATATACAAAACAAATTCAAGACCAACCGGAAGCTATCACTGATGAAGGCAAAGTAAATATCCCCTTTTTGATTAAGCAAAACCTCAAAAATCATCTGCATTTAAAGAGACCTAATTCTTCTGTTCCTTATTATCCCGCTTATCAAATGGCAAGTCGAATTAGTGAATGTATTGCAGCTATTGATGGAGAAGAACCTCAACTAGAAGAACTGACAAAAATGATCTGGACTACTCAATGCCAGCTAGACCCTCATTTAAATTATCATATAAGTCCTTACTATGAATATAATCAAGCGGATGAACTGATAGTAAAAGCTATTCTAGAAGAAACAGCAAAGCATCCTAATATAACACACCGTCAGCTAGAATATAACGTACTAACGAACCTTCGCACACTTTATGCTTTTCCTTTATCCATTTCTGAAGAAATTATGCATGATTATACTTCTCTACTACTTGCAAATAAATTATATTCTACTATTTCTTTTGAAACATTCTTCTCAAAAGAACAAAAAGTATATTTGGAAAATTTCCTACATAGACATAGTCTATATAACAAATCCAAGAGTGCTTTGTCTGATCAACTCAAACGAATTATAGCCTTTTACGCTTTGGCCACTCAAATGCCAAAAACTTTAAGGCAATTTGAATTAAAAGAAGCTGTTTTAGCTGTATACCCTGTAAAAATGCAAAAAAAACCCAACTTACCGCAGGTAGTGTATACTTTTATCATGACAGAGCTCGCATTGATGCAAAATGACCGACTTTGCCATTCTGTAGAGCATGTACTATTTACGATCTGGAATGTCTACCAAGAAGCCATTTTTTTGCCCAATTTAGCAGAGAAAAAAGAACTTTTGGAAATTCTTGTTTGGAAGAATCTTACGCTTGATAAAGCGTTATTACAAAAAATTCCCCCTTGTATTACAGAAAAAATAGAAGAAGAAATTGTTAATGCATTCATTGATAATCCTAAACAAAGCTTCTATCATCTATTACAAGTAACCAACCAATTTTTTAAAAAAGTAAAAGAGCTGGCAAAAAACAAAAAATGGATAGAAATTGAAAAAAAAATCTATCCCTGGGTCATTCAGGGGGATATGCTTTGTCAACGCATTGAGATTGGTATAGATCCTTTTTTATTGCAGTTTATTTACCAAAAATGGACTAAAAAAACTTTTAAGACGCATGAACGGTTTGTAAACCAAGTTTATGAAGAATACTTGCAAAAACATCCTAAATTAGCTATATATACAGATCAGCTTTCCAGACGTATATGGACCTTATATAAATACGCTTGGTACAATCTATTTTCTTATTCAACAGAGTCTTGTATAGAAAGATTTATTAAATGGCATATCATTTATATAAAACCTCTTTCCTCTCAAGAATTACATAGTCAAATAAATAAGTTAAGCCAAGATATTCTTCCCTTGGTTCCTATCGATGCTAAGCTCTGCGAAAAGCTTTTTTATAAGATTGATAAAGAAGCCAAATCCCAAACGAAATAAAGGGAATACTTAAAATTTGTCCCATTTTAAGGGGCAAATACATGAGATAAGAGCTTTGTTCTTCTTTAAAAAATTCTAAGATAAATCGAACACTAAACACAGAAATGAAAAACCAACCGGTTATTCTTCCTCTGTGCGTTAAAGATGGCTCTTTTTTCCACAAGAGAAACAAACAAGTAGTTAGAAGCGCATAACCAAACGCTTCATATAACTGCACAGGGTGGCGCGCAACAATGGCAGCGGATCCTACGGGGTGCAAAAAAACCACTCCCCAGGGAAGATCTGTTGGAACACCTAAAATCTCCTGATTGACAAAATTTCCTAAACGAATAAAAGATCCAACCAAAGGAGTAGGAATAACAACTAAATCAACTATATGTAAAGTGATGAGCTTATACCTACGACAAAATAGCCATAAAGTGGTTAGAATCCCCAAAGCAGCACCATGGCTGGCAAGGCCTGCTTCCCAAAAAGCAAAAATTGCTTGAGGGTTTTGGTAAATAATCGTCCAGTTTTGGTAAAAAATGAAATCACCAAGCTTAGCCCCAATTAGCATCCCTATAATCAAATAAGTTGTTAACTTTTCTATGATGACGGTATAGCGCTTTCTGAAAGATAAGATCCAAGGCTGTAGATAAGTATCCACTATAAAAAAAGATTGCACTTTCTCGAATTGAAAAGCATTCATATATTTTTTTGCAAAACATATAAGAGATGATTCTGTATGAGAATAGTTAGGAAAATCGATTGGATGGGTAACTGTATGATTTATTGACTGAATTACTTCTTTTTTAATTTCTTCAGGAACGTTTTCCTGTTTTTGTTGACAAAACCGCTGCACTTGTTGAGGAAATGTTTCAAAAAGCGCCTGTAGATAAGAAGATTTATGTTTTTTTTGTAAAAATAAAGACCAGCAAATAATATCTTGTTTAGAAAATTTCAAAGAAAATAAAAGATAACGGAGCCAACAATAACGAAAGATAAAGTATCCTACGATAAATCCCAATGCAAATAAAACACCATACCACATCAGTGGCCTGTGAATGAGAGGAAGTAGAAAATGAAATACCGCTGGGTTAGGGTCCCAATATAAAAATCCAAACATAAAGAGCAAGCTATCTTTGTTTTTTTAATACATAGGCTGATTGGAAGTAAACCTTAGAGGTATTTATTAAAGCAAATCCCACTGCCACATCGATTACACCTCGAATATAAGAGTCTATTTCTAGCCATTTTAAACCTATCCCCAACAGCATCATACTAACGATTAAACCTAAATATATAGGAGGATATACTTGCAAAATAGAAATCGGCTCTGAAATTAATAACACCTTTTTTACCGCTTTTTGCGCAGTTTTAGAAAGAATAAAACACCCTTTGATAAACCCTAAAAGCAAACCTAAACAAACCAATGCCATGGCATACTCTTGCCTTTGTGAAGAAGGTTGTAAAATAAGCAAATAAAGCCCCATTGATAACAAAAAACCGCCTATAATCAGCCATATTACCCCGCTTACCACAATCCATCCAAATCGACCTAAGCGCATGTTCATGCTCCTGTTAGTTTGTCTAATGAGTCTAACAGAATAATCTGTTAAACTAATAGTCTAAATTCAAAGCTAAGCTTATCGACAAAAAAGGTATTACTATCTAGAATGAGCATAAACATTTCAGTAAAAACAAAATTTTATTCGACGTTTTACGTCATCTTAGGAGAACCTCATGAATCTCTCTGTTGCTTTTATGCGCATCCTCTTTGTAGTCCTAAGCGTGTTTTTCATGACAACATTTATGATCTCCAATACTTCTGGAAGCATGCAGACCAATACCCTTATCGGTATATTAATAGGTTTTGTCTTTGGATTATTTCTCATTAGCTTTGATCTTTTATTTAAGAGATTTAATTTACGCTCTTTCAATATCGCAGTTATTGGTATTTTTCTTGGTTATCTAATGGGACAAGCCCTGGTATTGGTATTCGACACTATTCTAGACATCAGTCGCGCATCAATCTCTTTGCAACCACAAACTTTAGAAATGTTAAAAATTGCCTTATTCTTGTTTGGTACCTATTTAGGTACAATTATGACATTAAGAGCAGCAGATGAACTCTACGTAAGTATCCCTTTTATCAAGTTTGCTCCTACAGTAGAAAAGAAAAAAGATTTAATCATTGATAGCTCTGTTCTCTCAGATGCTCGCATCATCGATCTTGCCACTACTGGTTTATTAGATAACCAAATCATTATCCCACGCTTTATTATTAAAGAGCTATACACTCAAGCGGAAATTGGTGATGAATTTTCTAAGCTTAAAGCTAAAAAATGCTTAGAAGTACTTAAAAAAATTGAACTAATTGCTGAATTAGGCCTGCGCTTCAACGATACGGATTTTCCAGATGTTAAAGATACCCAAGGCAAGTTGCTGCGCTTAGCTCGTCTCTTAGATGCAAACTTACTTACAGCAGATATTAGTCGCGTGCAAATTGCTGAAATTGAAGATATCCGTGTCATTAACATTCATACCCTTTCCAATTCCTTAAAACCTTTAATGCAGGCAGGAGAATTCATAAAAATTAAAGTACAACGTTACGGCAAGGAGCCCAGACAAGGGGTTGGTTATTTAGATGATGGAACAATGGTCGTTATAAACGGCGGTGGCAATTATATAGGCGATATAGTTGATGCAAAAGTTCTCTCTGTCAAACATACTAGTTCAGGACGCATGGTATTCTGTAATGCAATGGATGGTGAATCCGATCAAGAATATGAGCATGAAGAGAGTCATGAATAGCCACATTTTAGGGCTTGGAACAGATATTATTGAAATTGAAAGAATTAGACAAAGCATTGGCAATCATGGGTATCGTCTTATCTCTCGAATATTTACGCCCAAAGAACAAGATTATTGCTTAAAACACAAAGATCCTATTCCCCATTTTGCAGCGCGCTTTTCTGCAAAAGAAGCCGTTGTAAAAGCGCTAGGAACAGGCTTTACCGAACAAATCACTTGGCAAGATATAGAAATTATCAATGACATTTCTGGAAAACCAGCTGTTTATTTCAGTACAAAAATCCAGAAGAGAACCAAAGGAACATGCATGCTTCTTTCCATCAGTCACTGTAAATTATATGCAACAGCTACTGCCCTATGGATACAGCTCTTAAATTCATAACCTGTTAAAAAAACTTCCATTACAATCTTGACTTTGTAAGAACTTTGGATCGAATTTGTCATCTAAAAAAGACATCGATCTTTCCTTAAATAAGCATACCGCCCACGAAAAAGAATTTCCTGAGGATAATCCAGTCGTTCAATCCCTGTATCAAACACATAATCCGACCCCATATCCGCTATTACCTTCGTAATAGCAAATTTCCAACTCTTAAAAACCTCAGGAGAAATTCCCTTGTCATAGTAAAAACGCATATATAGTTCTCGATTCTGAATATCTGCTACAATCCCTCTTAACTCAGGTATAGCCAAACCAAGAAGAGCTCTTTGTGTGGATAGTAAAGCATAGGCAAGGGGGAATATTTTAATCTGATAAGATGTGCGCCTTGCGGGAATAATATAGCTTTTATCTTCCGCATTATGCATGACTCCCCAGCTCGTATCTACCTTCTCTTCATAAACAGGACTGATAAAAACGCCTGCCGTCTCTTTAAAGTCTTTTATTTCTCTTGTGAGAATCACAGAAGCCCCTGAAAAATTTGGATTTGAAAGGCTAGGCTCTTTTCTAAGGTAAGCATATCGCCCACGAGAAGGGATTTCTTGAGGATAGTCGAGTCTTTTGATCCTATCATCAAGTACACAGTCAGGTTCTAAATCACTTGCTTCAGTAATAGCGCATTGCCAAAGATCCAAGTTCTCCTCAGAAATCTCTCCTTCATAATAAAAGCACATGTATAATAGCTTCTCTTTTTTACAAACATCTATAACTACTGCTCTTAACTCTGGAGTAACCACGCTTAATAAAGCGTGTTGTGTAGCTAATAAAGCATATTCTACTGAAAAAATTTTCATTTATAACCTTGGCTCTGTAGGAACGATATGAATACCACCTTTGGCATAGTGAACTTTATCCCAGCTTGTAGCGGTTTTTTTTCAGTATCAGGATGCACTCACTGCATAGCCTATGAATTCTTTAAAATCGACTATTTCTTGGTATCCTGCTACACCCGCTTGTTGATTTCCTATTTTTATCCCTTTCCCGCAAAAATCATGGGCAAGCTTTTGAGGATCTGGATGCTCTAATATGCTTTTATTCTTCTGAAAGTTTTTATGAGCTTGGATGTGTTTCCCCTGTTTATCCCACTGAATTTTTACGTTTGTATTTGTAAGAACCGCTTTTCTTGTCTGCGCTCCTTTAGCAGCTTCTAGCGCAATAAGGATTTTATTTTTTACTGGTTGCTAGAGCTTCGAAGGTTAAAAGGTTATTCGCTTTTTTAAGCTCTCTATATAACTTCATCCCTTTTGTAAGTCCAACTCCTGCAAAAATACCGACTTCATACTTTCCTATGATATGTCCTGTAATTTCACCGCGTTTAGATTTTTCAAGCGTGTCCCATGTTTCCATAAGCTCTTTGAGCTCTGGTACAAGACATGTTAAAACTTCTGCAGATGTATGGTCTTTAACGAACTGAATGCAAGCTTGCGCAGCTTCACAAATGCAAGAGAAACTTGCACTGGATCTTGAGTAAAAGCCCATAATCCATGACCAAGTCCTTGCATAGAGGATAATCGAGAGGGAATAAATTCGGCTCCAGCCTGTGCCTCCTTTTAGGATACCTTGTGTTAATCCTAAAGAAAATGATACTAGTTCCAATGACTCTGCTGGGATTGGTTGAGGTTTTATCTTAGAGGTTAGGTAATCTTCTAGAGATAAATCAAATTGACCTAGTTCAAAATAAGCAGTAGCTCGTTCAAAATAGGCCTGTTTATTGTTAGGATCTTTGTAGATTGCTCTGCCAAGGTTTACAACAGCTTTATCATATAGGCCTAATTCTACATATGCGGTCCCTCCTTGAAGGTATAGATCAAAAGTGAGCAGTTCTTGATGGTGATTTTTAGCCCAAGCAATAAGCGCACGGATATCACTTAAGGAATCTAGAGCTTTGCCTTGATGGAAAAGAGCCATCCCTCTTTCGTAATAGATTTTGAGGTGAGGGTGCTTTTCAAGGCATTCTGAATACAGCTGTAAAAAATCAGGTTGCAATTCATCAATAATTTTATATATGTCATCTTAGATGATTTTTAAACTCATCCCATTGAGCAACTTGAAGCAAAGCTTGTCTATATTAGGAATAAAAGAAGGAGTGAATAAATAAAGCATTTAAGATGTCATGAGTATTCTCTAAAGAAGCAAACTCTGAACTACTGGGTTTGTCCAAAGACAAACTTTCTATCAAAGGATGCATTTTATGATAAATGGCATCATTGATTTCACAAGCTCTTTTAGAGCGATGAGGCCAATAGCACAAGCAAGTCGGGTTTTCCTGACAATATTTTAAGTGTTGTTCAAAAAAGGAACTATTTGATGCAATGGTAAAATACTTGTGCGGCACAGTTTTATAGCTGCAATTCTCCCAATGTTCATCAACGATTTCTTCATCTTGTTCATCCTCTTCATCCGTATCTAAATTATTTGGGTTATACCAGTTTTTTAAACATCTACATGTATAACAAATCATTCTATAAATACACTCTCCTTCCTCTGTCCAAATATCCTCGTTTATAAATTCTCCCCTTACAACAGGAGATTGACATTGTAGACAGAAACGAAAATCACACCTACTTGCAGTTGTAGGGATCTGATTTGCATAATGCGATAACCCAGCCATGTTCTCTTTATCAATTTTTTGATCGTCGTAGGAAAACTGCTCAAGATGCTCTAACAAAAATCGGGCCATAGGTTTTGATACAGTTTTGGATAGAAATCATCTGCTTGCAAAGGTAAACTTGTAAAAATATACAAAGCTAGAAGAAAGAACCTAGCCATACGTTATCCTCAGGTTTCATGTCCCAAGGACATTCTACGATTTATATCTTAATGACAATTAAAAATTTACATTATTGATTTTTTTCTGTGTTCTATCTGCGCATTAAATGTTAATGGAATCCTCTAAAAGCAGTAGATTAAAACAAACAGAAAGGAAAGCAATACATTAAAGTTAAACAATGTACTCGCTCAGGAAATGCTCTTGCAAATACACGATAGGCATAGCTTATACTAAAAGTACCGTAATAATCTAACTGGTACCTATAACAAATGCCTAAATCCATAGATTGATGACGATACTTCCCCCAGCCATCAAAATGATCTACCACTACTTGTCGAAGATCTCCAAAACCAAAATCTCCTTGTAAAAACAGCTTTAAATTATGCCGGTTACACCACTTATTCTCATAGGAGATCTCTTGTCTTGTCCACCAAGAACCTCGATTAGCGATCCCTACTGCAGCCCAAGCATAAATACGAGTATTCCAGTTGAAACCATCAGAAAATTCTTTACCAATAGCTGAAAACAACTCCCAATTTATACGTGCAGCATAAGGACAGCTCACGTCACGCAAGTTTCGTTTAGAGACGTCACGTAAACTAAGTCCGGTAATGAAACTTATGGGGTCTCCTGCAACATCATCTAACCACAAATAGCGCACCTGCATAGCACCACTGCGCATTCCCCAAGATTGCTGAGTTGTGTCAGCAACTTCTAATTCTAGTGCAAAATCAAAATGTGTAGATAAAGCAACTTCTAATCCCAGCGAGAAAATTTGATCGTTTGAAGCAAAAGGCTTGGTTGCTCCTTGCACATTAGGATAATGCCGATAGGTGTATCCTGGTGTTAAATCTGCTTCAAACAGATCAGCTAACCAAGGCTTTGTTGTTAAAGAAAAACAGCTCAAAGGAAGAAGAATAGCAATTTTTGCAAATAAACGCATGATTTAAAGGTGTCCTTTTTCGGATAACCACTTTTCTGCGTCCATTGCTGCCATACACCCATATCCAGCTGCTGTAATTGCCTGACGATAAATATAATCGTGCACATCTCCAGCTGCAAATACACCTTCTATATTGGTTCTAGAGCTCCCCTGATCTACATAAATGTAGTTGTTTCCTCTTAACTTCAGCTGCTCTCCTAAAAATTTGGTATTGGGATCGTGTCCAATAGCAAAAAATACTCCCCCTGCTGAGAAAGTGCTTTCTTGATGGGTTTTTACGTTTTTTAAAACCACTTTGCGCACAACGGTATCTCCTTCGATTCGCACTAATTCATGATTCCAAAGAATCTCTACTTTAGGATGTTTCTTCACACGATCAGTCATAATTTCAGAAGCTTTTAATACACTTCTACGGTGCACCAAAAAGACTTTCTTCCCATATTTTGTTAGAAAGATAGCCTCTTCTACAGCAGTGTCTCCTCCTCCAATCACATATAAATCTTGATTGTGAAAAATAGGAGCTGCTCCATCGCATACAGCGCATGCAGTTACCCCTTTTTGCCAAAATTTTTCAGATCCTGGCACATCAAGACGACGAGCTGTAGCGCCTGTTGCGATTATCAATGCATCTGCCTGAACCCAAGTGCGACGCCCTTTTATGATAAATGGTCTCTTAGCTTTTTTAGAAAGTTCTTCTATTAACTCCACAGCAATTACATCTTCTGTCAAGATTTCTATTTTTAAATCCAATGCCTGCTTACGCATACGCTCCATTAGTTCCGGTCCTTTTATTCCACCAGGAAAACCGGGAAAGTTTTCTACCTCTGTTGTTGTCATTAGCTGTCCGCCAACAGGTCCTGAAGAAAAACCCTCAAAGACTATAGGCGCTAAATTTGCACGGGCTGCATAAATAGCGGCAGTAAGAGCAGCGGGTCCTGAGCCAATGATTACAAGCTTTGTTCGTTTCATATCTAAACTTTTGTTATGCATCTATAAAATCAACTACTTTAGAAAAAATAAGAAAGAACAGGTTTTATCTCAAGGGAAGATTCCGTCTGATAGCTCTTTAAAATAGCTAAAAAAATTTGAACGAAGGATAAAAGAGAAGATTTAAATATATATAAACGCTAGTTTAGAAAAATAAAAAAGATAAAGCTTCTCTGATTTGCTCTAAAAATACTATGCAGTAAAACATTTTGATCATAAAATTAAACCCTTATAAAAGCTAGAGATAAACCAGGTATCGGATAAAAAAATGACCACACACAAAACGCAAAGCATACGGCTAGAAGCTTTAAGGAAATCGCTAAATGGGGGGATTATTATCCCAGAGGTTAATTTAACGATTCCAGCCGGTAAGTTTTTTGCTCTTTTGGGTCCAAGTGGATGTGGTAAAACTACCTTACTTAGACTAATTGCTGGGCTAGAAAGTGTTGAATCGGGAAGAATCTACTTAGGAAACCATGAGATCACTGATTGGCCTATTTATAAAAGACCCATCAATATAGTATTTCAGAGTTATGCCCTTTTCCCTCACCTAAACGTATTTGATAATGTTGCCTATAGCCTAAAGCTCAAAAAGCTCCCTAAAGAAATCATTCAGAAAAAAGTGATTAAGATCTTGGAATCTTTTCATTTGGAAGAACATATCTATAAAGATTCTAGCCAGCTCTCTGGAGGTCAACAACAACGTGTTGCCTTAGCTAGAGCTATCATAGATGAGCCAACTGTTCTGCTTTTAGATGAACCTCTGGCTGCTTTAGATTTTAAACTGCGTGAAAAAATGCTACTTGAATTGATTGAGCTACAAGACAAACTAAAAACTACCTTTATCTATGTTACTCATGATCAATTTGAAGCCTTAACCGTAGCTGACCAAATGGCTATTATGAATCATAAAGGAGAGATAGAGCAAATAGGCACTCCTAAAGAAATTTATGAATTCCCCATCTCTTCTTTTGTCGCAAAATTTGTGGGAACCACAAACATTTTAAGCGGTCAATTGCGCTACTTAAACCAAGGCCCAGAAATTGATATTCCTAATCTAGGCCAGTTTAAAATTGACATTCCACAAAAAAAAGAATGGATGGAGGAAGGGCGTCAAATCATGATTAGCCTGCGACCTGAGAAGATTTTTATCTCTAAAAAAGCCGTTCCGAATTTTTCTAATACTCTAAAAGGCTCTGTTCAATCCATTGTTTATCATGGAAGATCCACTCAATATAACATTCTGATAAAAAATGGAATGCGTATTCAAGTATTTGAACAAAATGAAGAGCATTTTCCACAAGAGGTCATTGATTATGATAACGAGGTGTTTTTGTATTGGCAAAAAGAGAACGTGGTGATCTTAGAAAAATGAAACCAAAAATCTCTTCTAATTTGCCATTTTCTATAGGATCACCTGCAATGATATGGCAGGTATTATTTTTCTATTTACCACTCGCTATAATCTTTGTTTCTAGCTTTTTATACATAACGGATGCAGGTGCTATCGCAGGCGTAACCCTGCAAAAAATCACCTTTTTTTTACGTCCTGTATATTTAAAAGTGATTTTTCACTCTTTAATTTTAGCTCTGAGCAATGCTTGCATTTGCTTAACCATTGCCTATCCTCTTGCGTATTTTTTGACCTTTAATAGCAAGAGATTTAAAAATGTGCTGCTTTTTTTATTAATTGTACCTTTTTGGACCAACTTTCTTCTACATGTATACGCTTGGTTCTTCGTATTAGAAAAAAAAGGGCTCATCAATCAATTTTTACAATTCATAGGGATTATAGACTCTCCCTTGCATATGTTAAATACCCCTTTTGCCATCATGATCATGATGATTTATTACTATTTGCCTTTCATGGTTATCCCTCTTTACTCAACCATGGAACAAATGGATAATCGCCTCATTGAAGCCTCTTATGACCTAGGCGCAAGTTGGTTTCAGACTCTACGTCGTGTGATACTACCTTTAACTAAACGAGGGCTACAAGCAGGTTTTTTCTTAGTATTTATTCCCTCTTTTGGCGAATTTGCAATTCCAGAATTAATGGGAGGGGATAAATGGATGTTTGTAGGAACTGTAATTTCTAACTTTATTCTTGATGAACAAACAAGCTCATTGGGAGCTGCTTTTACAGCAGTGGCTTCGGTTTGCTTATTAGTAAGTGCTGTTTTCCTGTATTTTTTCATTGACCGTATTATCCCTGGACGCACTTATGAAACAAAAAAATAGCTTAGCAAAAATTGCCTCCCTTTTATCTATTGCATCGGTTTATTTATTCCTCTATGTTCCTTTAATTGTTCTTCTTGTTTTTTCTTTTAATACAGCTTCTTTCCCTTCCCCCTGGCAAGGATTTACTTGGAATTGGTATGTAGAGCTATTTCAAACCCAGCACCTTTGGCAAGCTTTTCTCAACTCTTTAATCGTAGCTTTTTCCGCAACTCTTTTAAGTTTATTAATGGGTGTTTTTTTGATTTTTTATTGCTCTCAAGGAGGAAGAATCCGTACTTTTTTAACGCTATTCTATGGAAATCTTATTATTCCTGAAACCGTATTAGCCATTGGCTTGCTTGGATTCTTTACTATTATTAAGGTCTCTTTAGGACTTGGCACTTTAATCGTTGCTCATACAGTTTTAGGATTAGGATTTGTTATTCCTATTGTTTATGCTCGATTCTTAGAATTAGATGATCGCATGACAGAGGCATCTTTAGTACTAGGAGCTACACCTATTCAGACATTTTTACGCGTAATATTACCCCTATTGCGCCCCTCTCTTATTGCAACAGGGCTACTGGTTTTTATTCTCTCTTTCGATGACTTTATCCTTTCTTACTTTTGCGCTGGTAGTAATAGTCAAACTCTCTCTTTGTATATATTATCCATGTTACGTTCGGGAATCTCTCCTATCGTCAATGCTCTCTCAGCAATTCTGCTCACATTAAGCAGCTGTCTTGTATTTCTCTTTTTTTCTATTAAATCTAGGTCTAAAATTTTTTAAAAAATTTATAGATAAATAAATCTAGATTGACTAATAATTGCCATATTAGAAAAATAAAGTTGCAAACCAAAAGGAGGTCGAAAATGTCTAATTTA
>PSRO01000042.1 GCA_003176115.1 Chlamydiota bacterium
TTTATGTCTGAAAATCCGTAAATACGCAGGAAACAGATTTTCTTCTCAAAAATATAAAGATGTCGATCTTTTTATAAAAAACTTTACCAATTCACCTAAAAAGTTCTCTTCTTTAAAAGCAAAAAAAGCGATAGATGCAATAGTTGCAAAACATGGTGATTGTGATGGATGGGGTCTTTAGCAAAAGTGGTATTTAGCCAGGTAGTAAAAGATCCAAGGCATCTAGATAAAATCAGTGATTACATTCCAGACGGGGTCTATTACTACTATTTTGACAGCTCAAAATATCGATCAATATTGTTTACCGTTGGTGTTGTTGGTGGATTTGCAACAAATTACATGAAACATTGGAATGACCATAAATAGGGGAAGATGTCTTTAAAGAAATCTTCACCATCTCAATGACGTTATTAGATATCTCTCAAGAACACCGTGCTTATTCCTAGTGAGTTTAAGAATAGACTCTAAAGTTAATGGAATATTTTTTACATGGATTTTTCCATTTGACTATAATGTGATTTGGAATACTTTCAAAACATTTCATGTTATCGGTTAATAATTTTTAATTGGAATTTTAATCTGTTTAGAGATATAATTTAAGGACTTTAAAATTAAAAGAGTTATGGCAACTATTCATAGCCCATTCAGTCAAAAATTAAAGATAGAATTTTTTTCTAAAGATCAGGAATTGGAAGGTCTTCAAAGTTGTGTACAACACTGCAATCTTCAGATCAAAAAAGCACAAAGATCCTGGGCAAAAATAGTCTATGATAACAAGATAATTGTGATTACTCTTATGGTTTCCTCTGTAATTACATGTATTGCATTAAACAGTTTGTTTTCTATAGTAGCTCTTCCTCTTGTTGTTGTGCCCATACTTTATGCAACCTATAAATTCTCTTCATTACAGAATGAAGCCAAAGATAGGTTTGCAAAAACGCAAAAGGTTTTTTGTAATGTTTTGGATAAATACAAAGAAAAAGTTTCTTCTACAGAAGATCACACTATCGATATTTTTATGCAAAGCTTTACAAATTCACCTAGAACTCTCTCTTCTTTGAAAACAAAGGAAGAAGTAGACGAAATCGTTAAAAATTGTGGTGATGCTAAAGGTTTGGGATCTTTAGTAAAAATAGTATTTAACCAGGTAGTAAAAGATCAAATACACCTGGATAAAATCAGTGATTACCAAACTACATTTTATGTAGGATCTACTGCTATTCTTTTAATAGCTCAAAATATCGATCAATTCTTTGGTCCTTATTCTCTCTTAGTTCCTAAACCACTTCTTATAACCTCGGCATTGTTTACCGCTGGTGTTGTTGGTGGATTTGCAACGTATAATTACATGAAACATTGGAATGACCCTAAAATAGGGGAAGATGTCTTTAAAGCAAATCTTCACCATCTCAATGACGTATTAGATATCTCTCAAGAACATCGTGCTCCTGTATAGAGTTTAATCAGAGATGAGGGACCTTTTACCTCTTATTGTCTTAAAGAGCTTATTTTTTAACTTAAAAAAGTTTAAAGCTTGCACTGAAAGTAGATTTAGTGCAAAAATAGCAACTCTTTTACATCTTTAGAGACTAAAACGGTTTTCTCTTATTAGTGTTTTTAAGAAAAAATTATACAGGCTAAAGCTATGATTACATATTGCGAATCTACTTATAAAACAAAGAGATGGAAAACACGCGAAGTTATGGTGGGTAATGTAGGGGTTGGAGGAAGCAATCCTATACGCATTCAATCCATGACTACCTCTAATACACGCGATATTGAAGCTACCATAGATCAAATTATTCGACTTGCTGATGCAGGTTGTGAAATTGCTAGAGTAACAGTTCAAGGAATGAAAGAAGCTGATGCTTGTGAGGGTATTAAGAATGGACTTCTTCAGCGTGGATATACAATCCCTCTTGTTGCAGATATCCATTTTTTCCCTCCTGCTGCAATGCGTGTTGTGGATTTCGTCGATAAGGTACGGGTAAATCCTGGTAATTATGTAGATAGAAGAGCTTCATTTAAAACGATTGAATACGATGATGTATCTTATGCAAAAGAAATAGAAAAAATCGAAGAAAAGTTTACTCCTCTTGTAGAAAAATGCAAAACTTTGAAGAGGGCGATGCGCATAGGCACAAACCATGGCTCTTTGTCTGATCGTATTATGAACCGCTATGGCGATACACCACAAGGGATGGTGGAATCAGCATTGGAATTTGCAAGAGTATGTCGCAAAAATAACTATCACGATTTTATGTTTTCCATGAAATCGTCTAATCCACAGGTAATGATTTTAGCCTATCGACTTCTAGTCGCTGAAATGATGGCTTTAAGATGGGATTACCCACTGCATTTAGGAGTTACAGAAGCGGGAGAAGGGGAAGATGGTCGAGTTAAATCAGCTATGGGAATCGGTTCTCTTCTTTTAGATGGTATTGGAGAAACCATTCGTGTTTCTCTGACAGAAGATCCTTGGTATGAAATTGATCCTTGTCAACGTCTTATTACACTAGCTTCTGCATATGAAAAAAAACAAGGGGTGCCCCCTTTTGAAGAGACCTATCGCAATATTGAAAAGATAGAGCGGCGCCCAGTTCATCTACCAAAAAAGATCTCTTTGCATAGAGATGGAACAGTCCTTGTTAGTGTAAATAAGAAGGATATAGAAGAGGGCAGTTTTTATAAAAAATTAGGATGTGATATTCAGCTAGGGCTTCCTAAACTCAAAAGAGCTAGTGCTGATTGTATTGTTTTAGATGGAGATGTTGATTTTACTATCCCTGTTCTTAAGAATCTGCAAGAAATGGGAATGAGCGTATTTTCCTACAATTCTATTGAAGGCGGAATTAAGCTTGTTTCTTTAGCAGAAGCTGGAGAAAATGCATCTAAGCTTGATAAGCTAGATCTTACACCCTCTTCTTTAGCTGTTATTATAAAAAATCATTCCTCTGTAGAGTGGGAAAAGCTTGTAGAGATACAACCAGCGCTCATTGTCTTAGCACCAGAAGATAGTCGATTGCATTACTGTAGACAATTTTTTGACTGGCTTCAAAAACAAAAGCTGCAAATTCCCGTTATTTTACATTTCAGCTACTGTTGTACTCAAGAGGATCTTATTATTCAATCCGCTACAGAGCTAGGTGCACTCCTCTGTGATGGCTTAGGCGATGGGATTTGGCTAAAGGGTCCATATGATGTCGATTTCTTAAGAAATTTGAGCTTTACTATCTTGCAATCTGCAAGAATGCGCACTTTCAAAACCGATTTTATCTCTTGTCCAAGTTGTGGCAGAACGCTTTTTGATCTTCAAGATGTTTCTAAGCGTATCCGTACACGTACTTCACATCTCCCCGGTGTGAAAATTGCTATCATGGGTTGTATTGTAAATGGCCCAGGAGAAATGGCAGATGCAGACTTTGGCTATGTTGGATCCAAACCAGGGAAGATCGATCTCTACCTTGGAAAAATCTGTGTGGAGAAAGACATTGACTTTGCTGATGCCGACGATCGCCTCATTGAACTCATAAAGAAACAGGGACGATGGGTAGATCCAGAGGTAATACAAGAAACAACTTCGATTTTATTATAGAGGAATATATGAGTGTAACAACAACTGTAACTACAATAGCAATTACAGCAGCAGCAATGTTAGCTAGCCCTATCTACACCACTGCGGCTGATGCTGATACTACAACATGTACTAGTTCTGGGTATACTACTAACTATGCCACTGTAAGCGGTACCAGCTTTATAGATAATAAAGCTCATGTGATTCAAGAAATTTATCGTCAGGTAATGGAAGTAATCGATCATCCAGAAGAAGTACATAGTTTAGATAAGAAAGCATTTAAGGAACTTCAAGAAGGTCTTAAGCAGAGATGGAATGAACTTGTAGAGAAAGGTTCTATAGAGGTAATAGATACCGATAAAAAAGAGAGACCTTATTATGTGACCCTTCAAGCTATTGTCGAGCATGTTCTGGCTCATGATTTGAATAAAAATATAAAGTCTCTGAAAGGTGCAATACTTACCCCTATGCCAGCTACACCACTTTGTACAGAAGGTCAAATTTCACCAGGTTTGATAAATCCTGATATGAAAGATGATCCTCGTCGTTTACTTACTGTAGAGTCTCGGCCAACGATTATTAGAAATTACTTATATAAAGGTGGAGAACTTGACATCTGTTATCCTAGAAAAGGAATAGATGAGCGAACCGAAGACCAACGAAAAATATATCAAGAAGCAAAAGAGAAATACCCATCTCTTTCTGATCATCCTTTGGATTGTAAAGAAGTTCGCAATGACTTAATAGGGGCCTTCTATCTATTCAAAGATGATAACGAGAAAGAATTTGGTTTTGCAATAAAAGCAACTCAGGCAAATGATGCTCCTGAAATAGGTAGTTTTGGTTTATGGTTTGATAAATCTGATCCATCTACAGCTACTGGTGTTAGAATTTCAGAGATGGAGAAATTCATCGACAATCCTAATTCCTCTTCATTGTAAATATCATTTTTCTGTTAACCTCATTTACAGGTATTTATAAGTGAGGTTAACTATAATTTACATAGTCTCGGTAAGTTATTCATGTGAAACAATTGATAAATTAAATAAACCTATTAATAAATACAACAAATATTGCTGTATTACTGTACAGAACTTAGGATGAGTTTTAAGCTAAGTACAGGAGATTAATTATGTTTTCTATAGAAAAATCTCTTTCTCAACAAATCAGGGTCTCTTTACGAAAAACAAATAACTTGTTTACTCAACTCTATTTAAAATATGTTTGGGAAACTACGGTAAGTAATCAAAATCTTTTAAAGAGACCAATAGCTTTTGTTTATTATTTAAAGAAGAGAAAGCAGCTGCTTAAAAAGTCAAAAAGAATCAATAAAGTATTTTTTTTCTCTATAAAAACAATCATTTGTGCCGCACATGAAAGATGGCCTTTAAACGTAAATCCTGATTATATATACAAAAGTCTACTTATGTCAGGCAAGAGACTGAGTAAAGAAGAATTTTATAGAGTTCTTAGAGAAAAAGAAGAGAACTACCAAAGAGCATCTACTCTGTTTTTTGAAGGGTTAAAAACCCATTTTTTTTATTTAGTTCCTTATAAAAGAGAACGTAGTAACCCGAAGTTAAGAAAAATATTTTTTGATGCAATCTTACATGTCTTACAAGATCCCAAGATACAAAAAATAGCTATTAAGAGCTCCACAAGAAGATCCAAATCCCACTTGTTAGCTGCTCGTAAGATGAAAGATATTAAAGAAATGCTCTACGAGGAATCAGAAGTTAGCTCTTTTGATAATGCGGCTTGAAGAAAGAGTTCCCTGCAATGTAACCTGTTGTCCAGGCATTTTGAAAATTAAATCCACCTGTGATCCCATCAATATCAAGAATTTCTCCTGCAAAAAAAAGACGAGGACATATTTTACTTTGCATTGTTTTAAAATCTACTTCTTTTAAGGTGACTCCTCCACAAGTAACAAATTCTTGTTTATTGGTTGTTTTTCCCTCAACCTGGTAACAATCTTCGGTGAGTTTATGAGCAAGGTTTTTTACATGTTGTACAGAGAGCTCTACGAGGCGTTTTTTATAAGAGATACCCAATATTTCTAAAAACGTCTTCCATAGATTTTTAGGTAAGTTAAATAGGTTTTCTTGTAAAAGTGTTTTGTGGGGAAAAAGGATTTTTGTTTCTTGTAATTTAGCAAAGGCGCTTTCTTTAGAGAGAATAATCCAGTTAATCATTAACTGGGCTCGATAGTTCTGTTCATGCAAATATTTGGATCCCCAAGCAGATAGTTTTAAAATAGCAGGGCCACTGAAACCAAAATGTGTGATTAAAATGGGGCCTTCTTGCATGAGTTTTGTTCCCAGAATTTGCAGACGAACGGGAGTAATAGAGACTCCACTTAAATCTTTTAAAGAAGAAGTAGGAACGTTAAAGGTAAATAGCGAAGGAACCGGTTTTTGGATGGTATGGCCTAACTGTTCTGCCCATTGATAACCTTGAGGGCTGCTGCCTGTAGCTAATAGAAGATTTATGGTTTGATAGATTTGATCTTTCTTTGTACGTAAGATGAAGCAAGATGCATTGTGTTCAAGTATTTCACTGTGCTCTGTTAGCTTGATGATCACTCCCAACCTATGAGCTTCTTTTAATAAAGCCTGAATGATTGTTTCCGATTGATCTGTTTGAGGAAAAATACGCCCATCAGCTTCTGTTTTTAAAAGTACTCCTTTAGATGCAAACCATTGTATCGTATCGCCTGGTCCAAAAACATGAAAAGGGCCAAGAAGCTCTTTTTCTCCTCTAGGATAATTTTTAATCAGTTGTTTGGGTTCAAAGCAAGCATGTGTTACATTGCATCTCCCCCCTCCAGAAATGCGTACCTTTGTAAGTAAAACGGCATTTTTTTCAAGTAGGAGAATGTTTGCTGTTGGATAAGTTAGCTTGGCATTAATGGCGGCAAAAATACCAGAAGCTCCTCCTCCTAGAATAATCAAATCATAGAGCATAATAGATTATTTTTTACGGTTGATAGGACAGCTGTTTTTTCCTATTTTTCCTAAAATCTGATACAGAATACACCAACTAAAAAGAGCCTCTAGTAGAGTGAATAGACCAAACATTAGCAAAAGCCAACTGTTTTTGCAAATGGAGTAGGCAATGAGAATAAATGCTAAACCTAAACGAATGAATCGATCTTTGGATCCTATATTTTTTTTCATGTTTTCTTGTAAGTTGTTGAATACGTTGATAACGCAATAGAGCTTTTAATTTTTCCATGGTCATAGGAGAGGTCCCCATTAGGAATGAGATGTACAGAACACAAGTGTTTTATGAGAGTGGCTCTATTACAACGGTTGATGTAAATCACTTGATGAGGTTTTAGGTTAAATATTTTTGTGATTTCTGATAGGGTTTATCCTGCAATTCGTGCTTCTTTAACACGGTCTTTTATATCCGAGGTATACCTTGTAAAATCTTTGATTTTTACCAAAGAAGTTTTACTGATTATGCTATATATTCTATCAGTACTTAACCCTAATTCTTTAGAAATTTGTTGTACGGAAATTTGATCCTTGAATTGTTGTATAACTAAAGAATTGAAAGATAAGTCAAGCGGTTGGTCAGGGAGATCACTCTCTGATTTCATAGAAAGAGGAGGTAAAGAGTGAGGATGAGAAATAGACATATAGATAGTATTTCCAGATTTACTTTTTTTGCTCAAGTATTTGCCAACGCAAGTAGAGTTGCTCAATTTGGTTTTCCTTTAGAGCAATTTTTGTGCACATCTCTGCGAGGTCATTTGTATTTGTTGTTGTTTCTAGTAATGGATTGAGCTGTTTGATCTCTTCTTCTAAAACTTCAATTTTTTTTTCCATTTGCTGATACTCTTTTTGTTCTAAATAAGAGAGTTTTGGTTTAGCAATAGGAAAATGTTTGTTTTCTTTAAATTTAGAAATGGCTGGGTTTTTTTGAGCAGCTTGCCATTGAGCGTAATCTGGATACAAGGTGGTTTGATTAAGGTCTCCTAAACTAAGTAAGCAATTACAAACCCGATCCAGCATATAACGGTCATGAGTGATTAATACAATAGCCCCAGAAAAGTCCATTAAACTCTCTTCTAAGCTTTCTAATGTGGGAATGTCTAGATCATTAGTTGGTTCATCTAGTAAAAGAATATCTGCTTGCTTGAGCATAAGATATGCGATCGAGATTCGTGCTTTTTCTCCACCGGAAAGAGAGCCAATAGGCATGTTTAATAAATCAGGTGAGAATAAAAATCGCTTGCACCATCCATTTACATGGATCGATTGCCCTCGAAATAAAATATAATCTCCATTAGGAGAGAGAGCTTCTTTGAGGGTAATATGGTCAGGAATTTGTGTTTTATGTTGATCGAAATATACGATTTTAATCCCATCGGCCTCTTTGATAGTTCCAAGATCGGGAAGAAGCTCTTTTGCAAGAATGCGTAGAAGAGTTGTCTTTCCAGAACCATTAGGCCCCATTAAGCCCATGCGAGTTTTAGGGCTCAAAGTAAAGTCCACATGCTCAAAAAGAGTTTTATCTCCCATTTTTTTGGAGAGATTTTTTGCTACAAGCAGTTTATTTGTCTCTCTTTGAGTTGCAGAAAAACAAATATCTGTTTTTTTTTGACGGTTTCTATCTTGAACAAGAGTTAAATTTTGGAACACTTCGCTTGCTGTATCTATTCTTGATTGTGCTTTTGTTGTGCGTGCCTTAGGAGTTTGGCGTAGCCAATGTTCTTCTCTGCGTGCTTTAGAAGTAAGTGAGCGTTCTTGTTGGATCTGACCTTGTAAAAATTGCTCTTTTTTCTCCAAGAAATTAGCATAAGAGCCATCAATGGCAAAGATTCCTTTAGGATAAGCAGGATTGATTTCTACTAAGCGATTGACTACATTTTGTAAAAAAAATCGGTCGTGACTAACCAAAACATAAGAAGAAATTTCTTTCATAAGAATTTTTTCTAGCCAGAGAATTCCTTCAAGGTCTAAATGATTTGTCGGTTCATCAAAGAGCAAAAGATCGGGGGATAAAATCAACTGTTGAACCATACGGAGTCTTTTTTTCCAACCTCCTGAGAGCAGTGCTGCTGTTGCTGGATGTTTTTTGTTAAACTCCATTTTACTAAGCCAGGTTTCTATAAGTAGTTGTTTATCATAGACTGTAAGATTTTCTTTTGCTAAAGCATCCATTAAAACTTGTTTAACAGGAATTGAGGGAAATTCGCAGGATTGTGGAACATAACCAATTTTTAATCCCTTTTTAGAAATAACCTCTCCAGAATCGGGGTTTTCTATTCCTGTTAGAATTTTCAAAAAAGTGGATTTCCCAGAGCCATTAGGACCAATTAGTCCTAAGCGATCTTTGGTAAAGATGCTAATGGACAGATCAGTAAACAGAGTCTTAGTTCCAAATGATTTAGAAAGAGACTGAGAATGTAAAAGAAGTGTCATAACGTGTTAAAGAAAATATTTACTATATAGATTGGGAAAAGAAAAAGCCAAGAATTTTTGAGTTCTTGGCTTTAAAAAGCTAAAAAAAGATTAACCGCGATCACGACGAGTGCGGAAAGGAGGACGATCGTTACCGAAGGAACGATTGCCACCTGCTCGATCATCTCGGCGCGTGAAATTTTTTTGCTCAGGACGTGCTTCATTTACAATCAGATTGCGTCCCTCGTATAGAAAGCCGTTTAATGCTTTTGCAGCGTTTTGAGCATCTTCTACACTTTCCATTTCAACAAAGCCAAAGCCTTTTGAGGCATCGCCATTTGCTCTGTCTACTACAATACGAGCAGAAATGATCTTGCCATATTCGGCAAAAAGGTTATGCAACTCTTCTTCAGTTGTTTTAAAAGGTAGGCTGCCTACGTACAGCTTTTTGCTATTTGATTCGTTCATAAATTCTCCAAGAATACATACAAATCGTTAAAATAACTTTAACGATATTAAAAAAAATTAACACTGAAGTTGATTCGCGGAATCTAAAGCGCCGGCTAAAAAAGGGACGCGGGTGACAACACACGTGACCAACACGAAAGTGTGGTGAAAAAAACTCTTAAAATTAGAGTTTACTCACTAGGGCCAAGTATAGCTTAAAAGGAGATTCTCTGTCCATATTAAACAATAAAAAAATAAATCAATTTATTTATTTACAATATGCCTTGAGATGGATAAGGTTTCCCATTTGGATTGCTGGGTATATTCTCTAAAAGCTTGGATCATCTCTTTTGTTCTTACTCCTACTTCTCCTGTCCCAATCTGATGATGATCTATTTTAATAAGAGGCATGATTTCTTTATTGCTAGCAGTGATGAAGGCCTCATCAATCGTAGGTAGTTCTTCATAGGTAATAGGACAGAGTTGAATAGGGAATCTTTGAGCTGCTAATTTAAGAACAATCTCACGAGTAACCCCGAGCAATATTTCATCAGAATTGCATGTATATAATATATTTTTTTTAAAACAGAAGAAATTGCTAGTAGTTGCTTCTAATAATTCTCGGGCTGGATTTAAATAGATAGCCTCTTGTGCTTGGTGATTTGCATGCAGAGTGACAATTGCTGGAATATATTGGGTTGTTTTAAGCTTCGGAAAGCTGCGTGCTAAAGAAGTGGTAACTGCAGAAACCCCTTTTGTATAAAAGTATGGAGGGTATTTCGTTAATGCAAAGACAAGAACAATGAGAGAAGCTGTTTGAGGAGTAAATTGATCGGTACTAATTCCTCCTGTCACGATAATTTTAATCCCTGCTTCTTCTATTTGATTCAACTCAATCAAAGAATCGATGATTTTTGCAATCTCAGCTAAGCTACAAGGGATTTTTAGCCTTAAGTTTTCAGCAGAGTAGTTTAACCTTTCGAGATGATCCCAAAGATGGAAAGGGCGTTTCTGGTAAGTGCGTAAATAATCAAAAACACCAAATCCTCTTAAGATTGAGAGATCGAAAACAGAAAGCTTGGCTTCACTCTCTGGAACATAGTTTCCATTTATATAATAAATAGGTTGATTCATGAGATTTAAGCTTTTTCAGATTAGCCTAACAAAGTCTTTCTTCTTAGTAAAGATGTTTGGTTTTTTTGTAATATATAAACATATATATAAAAATAGTTGCGCAATTTCTAAAAACAGTTTATGAATCGTGAATGTAAAATAAACTTGAAAATGAGCTTATCCTTGAGGAGGGAAGTTATGGCGTTAAAAGAAACAATTCAAAGATTATTACATCAAATTGCTGATATTCGACATGATTTGGAAAAAGCAATGGAGGGTAATAAAGCAGCAGCTCAAAGAGCTAGGACTAATACAATTAGATTTTCTAAAACATCCAAGGTATTTCGTAAAGAGTCTGTAGCTGCTGCAAGATCTGGAATGAAAAAAGCAGCTAGAGCAGAAAAAGCAAAGGGTACAAAAAGAGCTCCTGCTAAAAAGAAAGCGCCAGCTCGTAAGACAAAAAGATAAGAATTTGCTAAAGGTTAATTTTTTTTCTCGTTATGATTTACATTCATAAAAGAGAAAAAAAATGAAAGAAAGCGTTTGTTTCATTCAAAAATTCCATAAAAAAGGCTATGGAACAGGGAAAAGCCCTAGCTCCTCAAAGCCGCTTCACGTTATAGGTGGAGTTATTGGAGATGAATTAGTTGTTGAAATCAAAACAAAACAACGCGCTTTTATCAAGCAGATTACTCACTTGTCGCCTTATAGAACAACTCCAAAATGTTCTCATGCTCCCTCTTGTGGAGGATGCAGCTGGCAGCAAGTAGATTATTTGTTTCAATTAGAGCAGAAACAGCAACGAGTCCATGAGTTATTTGCTTCTTTTATCAAAGAAGAGCTTTCTCTTAAGCCGATTCTTAGCTGCGATAGGATTTGGCAATATCGCAATAAGATGGAGTTTAGCTTTTCTCAAGATCGATCTGGGCAGCAATTCTTAGGCCTCATCTTAGCTGGTAGTAGAGGTCGTGTATTTAATTTACAAGAATGTTGGTTGGTATCTGTATGGTTTTCATCCGTTGTTGCTCAAATAAGGCTATGGTGGAAACAAAGTGGTCTTAGTGCTTATCGCTTAGATAATACAGGATCTTTACGAACATTGATTGTGCGTCAGTCTCTGAACACATCTGATAAACTTGTGATGCTTACTGTTTCTGGCAGACCAGAATATGCTTTAAATAAACAGCAAATGGAGCAGTTTATTCAAGCGGTCCTATGTACAGCTTCTGAGCCAGAAAAAATCAGCATCTTTTTGCGTATTCAGCAAGCGGTCAAAGGGCAACCTACGCAATTTTTTGAAATGCATTTACACGGTCCAGATCATATGTTAGAGAGACTTAACATAGATGGTACAACTCTAACTTTTAAAATTAGTCCTACTTCTTTTTTTCAGCCGAATCCAAGACAAGCAGAAAAGTTGTTTTCAGCTGCGCTTCAAGCTGTGCAGGGCCCTAAAAAACATATTCTTGATCTCTATGCAGGAACTGCTACTTTATCTATTGTTTTTGCTAAAATAGCCGATAAAATAACTGCTATTGAGCTAAATCCTTATGCTGTATTTGATGCTAAAGTAAATAAAGAGTTAAATCATATCGAGAATCTGGAAATCATTTGCGGGGATGTAGGGCAAAAATTACAAGAATTAACAAACCATCCTAGCTTTAACCCTCCAGATTTAGTCATTGTGGATCCTCCTCGTACAGGATTAGATGATAAGGCCATAAAAGTTCTTCTAGAATTACGATCTCAAGAAATTCTTTATATTTCATGCAATCCAGTTACTCAGGCAAACGATGTACAATTGCTTATGCAAAAGGGATATCAATTAATACTACTTCAACCAGTAGATCAATTTCCTCATACAATACATATGGAAACAATTGCTTTATTAAGACTTTTTTGAAGTTTTTGCATTTTTCTTGATTTATCCAAGACTCTTGGGCATTCTAGAGCAAAAATATCTCAAATGATAAGGATAGAGTTATGAACAAAATATGTAAATTTACCATTCCAGCTCTTTGTGCAACAAGCTCTGTATTTGCTGATGTAGAAGCAACCGGTGGTAATAGCAACCTAATGCAAATGCTATTTATGATTGGATTTGCTGTGATTTTCTTCTATTTTATTATCTGGCGTCCCGACCAAAAACGTCGTAAACAGATGGAACAAATGCGTAACTCTATTGCTAAAGGAGATCGCGTCACCGTTATGGGAATCCTTGGTACAATAGATAAAGTAGAAAAAGATACCGTGATTTTATCCCTTTACCAAGGTGGGAAAATGGAAGTGTTGAAAAACGCCATTACCGATATTCAACCTTCTGTTCCCAAAGAGAAAGAAGTAGAGATTAAGGAAGTTAAATAAAAAATTTCATTAAAGACAGAAAGGACCTCTTTTCTGTCTTATAGATTTTACAAGAAATCATCTTCATATTCATCTGAACTCTCGCTTTCTACAGAGGAGTTAGAATCTTTGGAACTAGAAGAGGAGAACCGTATGAATTCAGGTGTATGTTCAAATGCTGGTGCTAATATATCGAGTATATCTTTTCTATCTTCTTTTGAAATAGAACCTGACTTTGTATAATTTATCAAAAACTCTAACAAGATCATACAAGATCCAGACTGTTTTTTTTCTAGGTCCTGTATTAGTAATTTCATAATTTCAGTTCTTTTTTCAGCAGCTTTAGCTTTTTCTTGTTCTAAGTTTTGTATTAGGGTGTCATAAATTTTTTCCTGCTCAAGTCTTGTCTTTTTTTCTAATACAAGTTGTTTAGTTATATTTTTAAATTCTTCTTCAAACTCTTGCTCAACTTTCTTTATATGCTGCTTTTCTTTTCCAAGAATTTTATTAGCTTGTAATAGTTGATCTTTTAAACCCTTTTCTGATTCAACTTTCTCATGAAGTCTTTCATTTAAAGCTTCATTTACAGTAGTTAATATCTCCATTTCTTTTCGCTGATCTTCAAATCGACTAGCTAGCTCTTGTAAATTTTTCTCTTCTGCTTTAGATAATAGTTGTTTATATAAAGTTGACTCTTCTTCTAAATTTTGAACGAGGTTTTCTTTTGCTTGCAAATCGGATTGTAATCGTTTGTATTCATGGCTAGTATGAATACTAGTATCATCAAGCTGTTGTGTGAGGCTAGCAATAACCTCTTTTAAATCCTCTTTTCCCATGGATTCAATAGAAAGAAGGGTAGAAAGGTGTTCATAAGAAGAAGCGTGGCTCTCTTGCTTAATGCTTTCCATTGCTTTAAGGGCGCTTTCAATCGATTTTTGGGCGTTTTCATCGACTATTTCATAATTTGATAAAGTTTTTTCTAAATTAGATAATGCGTATTCAAGCGTAGATAGTTTGCTATTTAAGGACGCTTTATCGCTTTCTAATTGAAAGATCTGCATTTGTAATTTTTTAAGCTCTTCAGGCTGAATTAGTGTTTTTACTTGTGATTGTAATTCTATAAGGGACTCTTTTTTAAGAGTTAGCTGAGATTGTAAACCTGTAATTTTATTATTTACTTCATTTCTTTCCTTTTCATAAAATTCAACCAAATGATTTTTTTCACTTTGTAGAAGCTCTATTTGAGATTGCAGTCTTTGAGTATCATTTGTAGGTAAGCTTTGAATCTGTTGTTTTAAGGTTATAATTTCTTTATCTTTAGAAGGAAGATCATTTTGTAGAGTTGTATTTGCGGTCTCTAAGACTTCTCTAGTCTGAATAAGTTCAGTAAAGCAAGAAGTAAGAGTAGCTTGTTGTAATTGTAACCCAGCTTTATCACTTTGTAATATCTCTAATTGCTTTATAAGGTTTTGTTGCTCTAAACCTAAGGCTATTTTTTCTTCTTGTAGATTAGATAGTTGTGAAGGCAATTGAGATAACTCTTCAAGTTGTTTCTTTAGAACTGCCATTTCTTGTTCTTTTTGCGCTAAAAGTTGGGAAGTTTCTTTGTAAGATTGAGCTGTAGAATTATTAATTTGCTCATCTTTAGCAGAAAGCTGCATTTGTAAGTCTTCAGTAAGTTTCTTTAACCTTTTTACCTCATCTTCAAAAGTAGTAGACGATTTGATTTGATTTTGATTTGCCTGAGCAAGTTGCTTTGCAAGGTTTTGTTGTTCTAATACTAAAGAGTCTTTCTCTTGTTGAAGGTTGGATAGTTGTGCTTGTAAATTAGGCAGTTCTTTTGATTTTTGTTTTAAAGTTGCAATTTCTTGTTGGGATTTAGAGAGCTGTTCCTTTAGTTCTTGATGAGCGTTATGCGAATCTCTGATCTGTTGTTCTAAGGTTATAATTTGCTTATCTTTAGTAGAAATCTGTGTTTGTAAAGATGCATTTGAGTGCTCTAATTGCTCAACATTAGCAGCATAGTTTGTAGATAGATTTGTTTGAGCTGTTTGAGTTTGAGCAAGTTGCTCTGTAAGGTTTTGTTGTTCTAATACTAAAGAGTCTTTCTCTTGTTGAAGGTTGGATAGTTGTGCTTGTAGAGTTATTATTTCTTGTTCTTTTTGTATTAAGCTTTGAGAATCTTTTTCATGAGATGTAGATGTAAGATTATTAGCGTTTTCTATATCTGTTTGAGTAGGAGATGGAGTTAGCGGAGTGGTATTAGAGGTTTGATTTAAATTTCTAGATAGAAGAACTAGTAGTGCTCGGCAAATATCTCGTTGGTTGTCTACCAGTTTATTAATAAGAACATATTGTTCAGTCTGGGGGTATGTGATATTTTCTTGTTTAGAATTATGGATCAGCTCTGTTAGAAGCTGGAGTTGTTCTTTTATTACTTGGAGCTCTTCAGAATGAGGGGTTTTCTTATTTAGCTGGTCTTGTAGAGCCTCTATTTTAGCATGCAGTTGTTGTATTTGAGGATTTGAAACAGTGGCATCAAAGCCGATTGTAAAAGGGCTTTGTTCGTCTTTACTTGGCTGTGAAGGTATAAATAGAGGATGGATTTTATCAGATTTCAACTCAGGAGAGGAACTAAAAGAAGGCGGTTCTTTAAATAAAGAGTCTACTTTTGTAATGATTTTCTCTTTTCTTGTTTTAATTTCTTCAGAGAGCTCTGGATCTTTTTTTGTATAAGAGGGAGCTGCTTTTGCATCTTCTACAGCTCTTTCTAATAGCTGAATTGTGATGCCCTCTTTTGTAAGATGGATGCGAAGTTTGGTGTCTTTGGTGGGGTCAAAATTAGGGATAAGAGCAAGAAATCCTTCTGCATTAAGAAGTTTTCCCACTTTTTTTGCGATCCCTATTTGCATTGCTTCTTGTAAATCACTAGAGCAGGGCAGTGAGGCCCCTTCTTTATTAAATACTTGCAAATTGGATATATTAAGATTATTTATCATGATATTTTCTTATTATTTTTATATTAAGTAAGTTATTTGATTATATTTTATATGTTAGAGATAAATTTACGTTAAAGACCTGAATATAAATTGATTGTTTTTTTGTTTACGATAAACTAACACATATGTTAACTCTCTGTTAGAGGGCTTATGCTTTTAATTACCAGTATTTTATGTTTTTTTGGTTCTTTTAGTTTTTTCCCAAAAATGCAACCCACCGTGTATTTGTCCTGGGAAAATGATCCTGCTACAAGCATGGTCATACATTGGTATACAGAAGATGAAGAAGACTCCAAGATCAAATATCGTAAACAAGGAGAAAGTGTATGGTCTTATAAAGAAGGGACTTATGTTCATTTGCGGCATTTACCCCTGCGCATTCATTCAGTGGAACTACTTGATCTTGAGCCTAATACAGAATACGAGTTTAGCTTAGGTAAGAAGGTCTATCGATTTCGAAGTCTGCCTATGGATTTAAGATATCCTCTTTGTTTTGCTGTGGGAGGAGATGTTTACTATTATTTAGATTTAATGCGCAAAATGGCTTTACAAATCGCAGCTAGATCCCCTGATTTTGTGGTAGTTGGAGGAGATATTGCTTATACCCGTGGAAGTAAGCAGTTGTTTAAACAAAGAGATTGGCAGGAAAAAAGATGGGTTACCTTTTTTAATACTTGGTCGGAAACAATGAAAACCTCTGATGGGAGATTAATCCCGATTGTTGGTGTATTGGGGAACCATGATGTTGAGCGCATCGGTCTAGAAGAAGAGGAAATCGTATATAGGTTTTTACCTGAAATAAGATCTTTTAAAGTGATAGATATTGGTAGCTTGTCTCTTTTTTTGCTTGATACTGGCCATCGATATCAGGTTAAAGCACAAGAGAAGTGGTTAGAACAAGAATTAGAAAAAAGAGAAAAAAACGCTTATAAAATGGCAGTTTATCACGTCTCTGGCTACCCTTCTGTTTACTCTGAAGAGGGAATAACTCCAAGGAGAATTCGAGGGTATTGGCATCCTCATTTTGA
This sequence comes from Chlamydiota bacterium, assembly GCA_003176115.1. GTDB lineage: Bacteria > Chlamydiota > Chlamydiia > Chlamydiales > Rhabdochlamydiaceae > Rhabdochlamydia. The sequence goes on from PSRO01000042.1 coordinate 16,919, forward strand.
TCGTTATCATCTACAAATAGCCTTTGAGAATCATAACCATGCCTATAAGAGAACCTATCCTTTAAAAAATGGGAAATACGATCCGGAAGGGGTCATATATATGGGGGATGGCTCTTGGGGGGTTTGGACACGAGTTCCTAAAGAGAAATGGTATTTAGAAAAAAAAGCAAAAGTCAATGCAGTGTGTGTAGTGCAAATAGATCAAGAAAAAGCAGTAGTAGAGGCAATAGATATCAAGGGAAAGATGATCGACTCTGTGACAATTATACCTCAAGGAGCAGGATCTGCTCCTTGAGGCGAGGTTTTTAAGGACAGAAATCTGCCATTTTTTCCAATACTCGATTAGAGCGCAAAACAAAAGAAGATAGGGCCTCTGGCGCTAGTTCTTTTTGAGAAAGCAAGGAAAGCTCATAAATATGATAAATGAGCTCTTTGGCAAGTTCTGGTTCTTTTGTTTCTAATTGATAGGCTTTTTGTACAAGTTTATTATTGGTATTTACTACAAAAGTATTTTTAGAAGGCAAATGGAAAGATTGTTTGGTGAAAGCCATTGTCTCACGCATCCTTCGCATATGCTCATCAATCACCAAAAGAGCTGGAACTGTATCATTGACAAGACTTTTTGCTTCTACTTCGAGATGCTCTATTTGTAATTTAGAACGGATGAAGTCTGCCATTTTAGCAGCCTCTGTACGCCCATCTGCATCAAGCAGAGTGTGCTCCCTAGCTTTATCAAGAATGGTTTCATCAAGCGCTCCATCGATTCTTTGAAAGCGTATCTTATCTAATTTACTTTCTAAAAAACTCATAAGATGATTGTCAATTGGTGAAGGAGCATATAAAACCTCCATGCCTTTTGCTTGATATAGATCAAGAATATGGTTATGAGAATGCTCTTGAGAAACATAGAAGATCTTATTTTCATGAGAAGAACGATTGCGTTCTATATATTCTTCTACTGTTGTCCACTCTTTGTTTGTTTGCTGCCAAATGAGCAAACTTTTAAGACGCTCATACCACTTGTCATCTTGTAACATCCCCAGTTTGATAATCCACTCAATATCCGGCCATGTTTGAATAAACTGCTCGCGATTCGTGGTATATAAAGAGAGTAGGCGATCGCTTACTTTTTTAGAGATATGCTGCGATAGTTGCCTTACTGTACGATCGACCTGTAGGGTGCTACGTGATACATTTAAAGGGATATCAGGGCTATCAATAGCTCCTCTTAATACCATCAGGTAGTCAGGCAAAACATCTTTACAGTTGTCTGATACATAAACGCGATTACAAAAGAGCTTAATGGTATTTTGGTTCCAGTCAAAGCGACCCGTAATTTTGGGGAAGTAAAGGATCCCTTTTAAATTAAATGGATAATCTACGTTGAGATGGATCCAAAAGATCGGATCTGGCTCTGGCTCTAAGGGATTTAAGGGATAGAGTTGATGATAGAAGTCGATATATTCCTTATCTGTGCAGTCAGCAGAGCTCTTTAACCACAAGGGGTCTTTAGCATTGATTTGCTTGTCATTTAGGTAAATAGGAACAGGCAAGAATGCACAATATTTTTGCAGGAGAGTATTTAATCTTGTCTCTTCTAAAAACTCTTCCTCCTCTGAGGACACATGTAAGGTAATCGTAGTTCCTCTAGATGTCCTAGTTCCTTTTTCTAGTTCATAGGAGGAAGAACCATCACAAGACCAAAGAGCTGGCTCTGTTTCCGGAACGTAAGAGAGAGAATCAATGCTAACCTTATCCGCAATCATGTAGGCGGAGTAAAATCCAAGACCAAAATGTCCAATGATTTGATCTTGTTCTTTTTCGGTTTTATATTTGCTCAAAAATTCTTTTGCTCCTGAAAAGGCAATCTGTGCAATATATTTTTCTATTTCCTCTGCGCTCATGCCAAGGCCTGTATCGCTAAAGGTTAGAGTTTTTTTCTCTTTATCGATAGTTAAATCAATCCGAAAAGAGCTATCTTCGATAGCGAGTTTTTCATGATCTTTTAACACTTTGCATTTATGAATGGCATCACATGCATTAGAAATAAGCTCACGTACAAAAATTTCTTTGTCTGAATAGAGCCACTGTTTAATGATCGGTAAAATATTTTCTGTGTCAATTTTTAAATTGCCATGCTTCATTATATACCTCCTTTAATCGTATTATTTAGATGGAATACGACAATAGTTTGAGAACAAATTAATATCAATTAATTTAGCTTCCTCTAAAACGATTAGTAGAATCGCAAGGGGAGCTAGCCATCTAATCATAAAAAACCAGATAGGCATAATTTTACCAAGCTTTGATCCTTTAAGAAACTCTTTATATACGGTTTGACGCCGCATTACCCAGCCAATAAAAAGGGTGGTGAATAAGGCACTGAGAAGAAGCATCCAATTACCTGTTACGTAATCTAGGGTTTCAAAAAATGTTCGGCCATACATGTTTTTCCAATTAGCAAAAAGAAATCCTGATCCAGATAGAGCAGAAGGAATGGCAAATAGGAAAACCGCAGAAGATGCAATGGTAACAGCTTTGATTCTTTGCCATTTAAATAATTCCATGAGATTGGCCACTAATACTTCAAATAGAGAAATAGAGGAGGTAAGGGAGGTAAAAACCAATAAAACAAAGAATGTTGTGGAAATAACCAAGCTTCCTGGGAGTTTAGCAAAGAGAATAGGCAGGGTTTTAAAGACTAATCCCGCGCCTGCTTGTGGCTCTATCCCAAAAGTAAAAATAATTGGGAAGATCATCATAGCAGACATTAAAGATACTAAAACCGTCATGCCGCTGACAATCAAACCTGTTTTTGCAATATTTTCAGAGGGTGACATATAGCTGCCATAGGTTAGAATAATACCTAATCCAACACTTAAGGTAAAAAACGACATGCCAAGCGCATGAAGTACACTAGAAGCAGAGAATGTGGAACAATCAGGATAGAAGACAAAACGGAAAGCCTGTCCAAATCCATCCAATGTTGTACTAAAGATAAAAAGACTGAGTAAAATACACATGAGAGCAGGGGTAAGAATACGACTCCAGTGCTCGATCCCTTTTCGGACCCCGCCACATACAACACCGATATTAAACAGCACAAAGGTAAAAGTCCAGAATAGGTTAATATCACCGGACGCCTGCAGTATATCAAACACGGATTTTATTTGCTCTGGAGTCTTCCCCTCTGTAAATTTAGTAAGAGATAAAAAAATATAGTTAACGCACCAACCTGAAACCACACAATAATAGGAAAGAATGAAAAAAGTGGTTAGTACAGTCAGCCACCCTAGTAATTTCCAGTTAGGGGATGCATTGCTGAGTTTAGAGAATGCCCCTACTGCACTTAGTTGAGAGGAGCGCCCAATTACAAGCTCTCCAATAAACACAGGGAGTGCAATAAAGAAGGTAAATACTAGATAGAGCAGGACGAATAGGCCTCCTCCATTTTGTCCTGTTACATAAGGGAAACGCCAGAGGCTTCCAAGACCAATTGCTGAGCCAGCTGTAGCTAAAATAAAGCCCATTCTCGAGCCCCAATGTTCTCGTATCTGTTTCATATTCTTCCCTGTGTATTTTTAAAATAAAGGGGAATAAGTATCTCTTTTTGTAGATTAGACGTCAAGTATTGAGGCTAATTGTTTCAATCGGCTATTTTAAAAAAAAGAAGATAAGAAGGATCTATGCGTATTTTTGTTGCTCAATTAAATCCGATCATTGGTGATTTAGAAGGAAATACAAAAAAAATACTTTATGCTTTAGAGCAGGCGCGTTTAAGCAATGCAGAGCTTGTCCTCTTCTCAGAACTTATTTTGTCCGGCTATCCTCCAGAGGATTTATTATTACAAAGGACTTTTATAGAAGCGCATTCTTATTATTTGGAGCAGATTATTGCAGCGTCTTCTGATTTAGTTGTAATTTTAGGATTGGTTCGTCAAAGTAAAGAGAGGGTGGAAAAATCTCTGATCAATAGTGCTGCAGTTATTTATGATAGAAAACTTTTAGGTTTTCAAGATAAACAATTACTTCCTACCTACGATGTCTTTGATGAGAGGCGCTATTTTGAACCGGGAGCAAAAACCTGTATTTGGCTATTGAAGGGTAAAAGAATAGGGATTTTGATTTGCGAGGATATGTGGCAACACTTAAGAGGTGTTTATACACACGATCCTGTATTAGATCTAGTTGATTTGCAACCAGATCTCGTCCTTAACTTATCAGCTTCTCCCTATAGATTTCAAAAATTAGAAACTTGTATTGAAGTATGTCTTGCTTGTGCACGCACATTGAGATGTCCTGTTGTGCTTTGCTGTCAGGTTGGAGCGAACGATCAGCTTGTATTTGCAGGCTATAGTACCTATGTAAACAGTCAAGCTAAACTGCAACAATTAGCAAAAGGATTTGAAGAAGATAACATGCTTCTTGATACAGAAGCTGTGCCTACACCCTATGCTTTTACGACGGATCCGTTCAAAGATCTATATCAGGCACTTGTGTTAGGTGTAAGGGATTACTTTGTTAAACTGGGATTTAAAAAAGCTTGCCTGGGGATATCAGGTGGCATTGATTCCGCTTTGGTAGCTTGCATTGCAGTGGATGCATTAGGCAGAGAAAATGTATTAGGCATTACGATGCCTTCTCGCTATAGTTCAAAACAAAGCCTCTTGGATGCTATACAATTAGCAAAAAACTTAAAAATACCGCTAAAACAAATTCCCATTGAAAAGCCATTTCAAGCCTATCTTGAACTTTTACAGCCTTATTTTGTAGATCAAGAATGTGATGCAACCGAGGAGAATTTACAAGCTCGTATTAGAGGGGCTATTTTAATGGCTTTTTCCAATAAGTTTGGACACTTAGTTTTGAGTACAGGTAATAAAAGTGAAATGGCAATGGGTTATTGCACTTTATATGGGGACATGTGTGGGGGTTTAAGCGTATTATCAGATGTGACTAAACAGCAGGTGTATACTCTAGCTAATCTACATAAACAACGCATTCCTAAATCTACTGTAAAAAAACCTCCTTCAGCTGAGCTTAAGCCCAATCAATTAGATAGCGATTCTCTTCCTCCTTATGATATTATAGATCAAGTATTGCAGGGGTATATGGAAGAGCACCTTGCTCCTGAAGAAATTTCCCATCAATATCGAATACCCCTTGATCTGGTGAAGCAATTAATGAAAAGAATGTATAATGCAGAGTATAAACGCCAACAAGCAGCTCCTGGAATTCGCGTGAGCCGCAGGGCTTTTCAAGCAGGAAGGCGATTTCCCATTGTGCAAAAATGGGTTTAAGTTTCATTCCAGGAAAAAGGCAGAATGGGTTTTAGGTTGTTTAACCCATGTTTTAGAGCAAGCAGACGATCAAATCCTAGGGCTACTCCACAGCAAGAAGGAAGCTTCTTAAGATCTTGGATAAACTTTTCATCGATAGGAAGGGCTTCTTTTCCCATCAAAATGCGCGTTTGGTTAGCTTTTTCGATACGGAGCTTATTTTCTTGCGGATCGGTTAATTCTTGATACCCATTGGCTATTTCTACCGTTTTATAATACACTTCAAAACGGTAAGCTACCAGTTTTTGATCGACTAAGCGGGTTTTAGCAAGCGCTGCTTGTTCTTTAGGAAAATCGGTAATTACAGTTAGGTAATTAGGATCCAAAGAAGGCTCAACCATGGAGCTCATCACTAATTGAATCAAGGAATCCCTATCCCAATTTGTATCGGAGATGTGCATTTCATGCGCTTTTAGACATGCAAGTAACTCTTGTACATCGCATGTATCACAATCGATGTTTGTAGCCTGGGTGAAAGCTTCTCGATAGGTATAAGTATGCATAGGAAGAGCGCCTAAAGCCATCTGTAATAGATCCAAAGTTTCTCTAATGATTTGTTCTAAAGACCAGTCTATTCGATACCATTCCAACATGGTGAATTCTGGGTTATGCCATCTACCAAATTCATGATCACGGAATACATGGCTGAGTTGATAGATATCTTTGATACCATAAGAGAGCAATCGTTTCATGCGGTATTCTGGAGAGGTGTGCAAGTAACCTATTTTATCGCTTACACAAACCTTTATTACATCGATGTGTGGATCTATGGGAGCTGTCAGAGATAATGCAGGACAATCTACTTCTAAAACCTTTCTCTGCAAAAAAAAGTTGCGTACTTTAGCAAATAGATCAGCTCTTGCTAACAATAAAGAGAGATCTTTTTTAGACACGAGCGACGTAGTCTCCCGTACGTGTATCTATTTTAATCTTTTCCCCTTCTTCGATAAAGATGGGAATTTGTACTTTTGCACCACTTTCTGTAACCGCTGGTTTTAAGACACGTCCAGAAGCGGTATCACCACGTGCTCCCGGAGCTGTTTCCATAATACGCATTTCCATGAACGTAGGAGGAGTAACATCAATCGGTTGTCCTTTATAGAAGGTTACATCATACAAGACTTCTTCAAGTAACCACTGCTGCTTATCCTCTAGTATAGAAAGAGGAATGGTAAATTGTTCAAAGGACTCATCGTCCATAAAAACAACCCCATCAGATTCTTTGTATAACATACGCATCTTCAACTCTTCTACGTCTGCAGTTGCTACTTTTTCCCCTGATTTAAAAGTTTTTTCTATCACACGCCCTGTCATCAAATGCTTGAGTTTAATACGATTAAAAGGTTGTCCTTTTCCTGGCTTAACAAACTCATTGCTAACAACAGTATAGGGTTCTTTTTCGATTTCTACTTTAAAACCACCTCTTAGATCACTTGTGCTGTATTGGGCCATGTCGTTCCTCTTTTAAAAAGGCCATTTTGAATAATAGATGTTTAAAATGCAAGATTTCAAGTCTGTTAGAGTTGGTGTTTTCCATTGTCATTTGGAGTTTTCTCTGACTTTGATCAATCAACATGAAATCATTTTCAGTACGAGCGGCAAGGAAAACTACGATAATGTTGTTTATAGAGAGCTTTTTTCATAGTTTAAAAACGGAGCAGGCTAACTTTTATAAGTTCAAAACAAAAAGAAGTCACAAGATCCTAGATGGAAATGCTCCCTGTGATTACAATCTCACTCTATCTCAATTGGGTATGAGGCATAGTTTATGCGTTGGTTACTCTGCTTTATCTTAACTTCTCAACGGATAGCAGCTCCCTTGGAAAATGTAGAATCTTCGACTCCTGTTGAAATTGCTTTCTTAAACACAAATCTTCTCATAGATGGATACATCTCCCCTTTATCTGGACAAATCTCTCTTCAAGAAATAGATCTTCTCATCAAAGCAGCGCAAGATCTCACACTAAAAAGAACGTATGTTCCTCCGCAAATTCTTGGCCGTTATGCAAATAAAGATCGTTTAGATCGTCTCTCACTAGGAAAAGCTCTTCTGCTTCAAGAAAGAAGGTGCTGGATAATACTGCCCCATTTTTGGGTTGGGTACAATCTCCATTCTCCCTATTTTCAAGTGTATGATCCAAATGGTTTTGTGCTAGAGTTCGAAATTTGTGACACTAAGGGTATTTTAAAAACAAGTAACTATGGCCTCAGCAATTTACGACAAGAAAAGCCTGATAGCACAGTAGACCTTCGCAACATAGAGTTCTATGTAGAGCAAGACGCAGTTCGCATGATTTGGCCAGATGGAACGAGCGCATCTACCGAAAACAATCCCCTGTACTCTACTGCCTAGAAACTGAACTACTCCCCTATGGAAAAGCGCTGCGTTACGAATATAACAGTCAAGGGTTATCTAGAATCCTCTCAACAGATAAAAGTGGCAAACACACTTACGCATCTATTACAAAAATTAGAGACCATGCCTACGTAGGATCCGATGGAAGAGAAGCCAAGTATCATTATGAAACATTCGAAGTTAAAGTTAAGGCAAAACTAAAGAAAGTAAAAGAAAGCCTTTCTTTCAAAACCCCCATTCTCACGCAAGCATGTAATCCCACCTATACAAACTCGATGCAATACAACGAGAGAAGTTTACTTTCACACTATGATGCGAAAGAATATCCCGTATCGTTTGCGTATTTCCAACAAAAGGGATTTGTTGCTCGCGTTCAGCGCCTAAACATTCCCTCTGGATCCGTTGTATTCTCTTATGATCCTCCCATTGCGGGACAAAAAGATGGTTGGACAAGAGCAGAATATGAAAATGGCGCATCTATTGTATATCGTTTCGATCAAAATCTGCTTCTTATTGCAATAGAAAATTGGTACGAAGGTGAGCTCGTAAATCAAAAAACTTTTAACTATACTACAAAACAGCATATCCAGCGCATCGAAACTCGAGATGGAGTTGGTAACCTCCTGATTGCTCATACCTATGAATGTGGTTCTGAGGGTAATGCTCTACTTGAGAAATTGGCACTTTTTCTATTAGGAGAACCTTTACTACAAGAGGCCGTTTACTCCGAGAAGAAAGAGATGATGGATTAGGTACTGAATATACTTATCTAGGAAATACACGTTTTCTCACCTCAAAAACCATATTAGATGAAGGAAGACCCATTCGCAAAACAACTTACCTCTATGATGAAGCGAATAACTTAATCAAAGAGGCTGAAGAAGGACAAACCTATACAAAGTACATTCTTAAAACCCAAGAACCTCATCTACACCGCATCCAGTGGCAAGAAAAGTATGATTGGGAAGATGAGCTGATCCATAAAACCCATTTCACTTACGACAACTATGGAAATTGTTCTAAAGAAAAACATTTTGGATCCGATGGGAATCTAGCCTATAGTGTAAAAAGAGTTTACGACGCATGTGGAAACCTCGTGCAAGAAACCAACCAACTGGCCTCATACCAATACGATCGCCGAGGCCGTTGCATTCGTGAAATCCCTTTTTCGAATAAGCTCTCTATTGATCGTATTTTCGATGATAAGGGAAGGCTTATCCATATCAAAGAAGCAGATCACATCACTTGCTTTACTTACAATGCATACGATGATTTGATCGAAAAAACAGACTATTTGGGACTGAAAACAAACTATACGTACCATCCTGTTCATCATAAGCCCACCCTCATTAAATCACCTCCTAATCTTGCTCAAGATGACCTATGATGCTTTCGGTAGAGAAACTCAGCGTTGCGATGCTTATGAAGCTAAAACAACAACTAGGTACAATAGGTATGGAAACCCCATAGAGATTGTTGATCCTGAATGGGGATTGGGAACATGATAGTAGAATCCATATTAGGAGACTGGATTTATCTTATAAAATTTAAAACTGGTAGAGAGGTTCGAGTTGCTGGTCGTTTTTTTAGAGGAATACTCAGAAGTATAGTAATAAAGTACGAAACCTTTAAGCCACAGACCAATCCTAGAAACACAGCTCCTTACGGAAGTGTAAAAAGATATGATGGTCTAGGAAGTGGTGGTCCTCACTATAACGATGTTTTAGATATGGCACTGTTAACAAATTAAGCTAAGAGATTGATCGCATCAAAGAGAATAAGCGCTTAGCTCTTAGATTCGACAAGCTAACAACTACTTTCTTCTCTTTTTTTGCTTTAGCTGCAATCAGTCTCTTAGCTTAATTTGTTAACAGTGCCATAGTAAAGCACTCCTAAAAAATTTGAAGAACAGAAAATGTATTGTTATGAATTATTATTTCCGCTTGAGTTGTGTAAGTTTAGCTCTGCATGTAATTTTTGTAAGCGATCAACCTGTAAAGTCAGAGCGGACTGCAGTTCTTTTTTCTCTGATAAAAGAGATCTGTGCTCTGATAAAAGAGATTGCAGATCAGAACGTATTTTTTGCAACTCACTAGAAACCGAAGATAGTTCTTGACGTGTTTCTTGTAAACGGGTGTTCTCCAAACGGTATTCCATTCGTAAGCTAGATAATTGAGTAGATGTTTGGGCTACTTTAATTTGTAAATCGGTATAGTTTTTAAGAACATCTGCTAATTGATCGTGACTACAAGAGATTTGTTGGTGAAGGTGATTTAGCTCTTTGATTTTTTGTAGAGTCTTATCGTTATTTTGTAAGGATACTAGCTGTTCGATGATTCTCTTTCCTCCTTCTAATTGATCGGCTTGCTCTGTTGATGTTCTAGAAACTAACTCCATTAAGTGCTTAGCTACTGTCTGTTGTTTTTCCATAGCTACAGAAAAGGTACTGAATTTTTTCGCCATCTCTTGCATTTCTGTTGTAGCGGGTTTTAGATCTACAAGGTTAACACGTAAATCTTCAACAGAATCAAGCAGATCTGTGCTGGTTTGACTTAAACAATTTGCATGCATAAAGAGTTTTGTCACTTCTGTTTTTAGATTTTCATTTTCCACTTTTTGCTCCGTAACTAAAGAGTGCAAATCTTGATTATGAGCAGCAAAATCTTGATTTTGTTTCTCTAAGTCTTCTATACATTCCCTCATTCTTTTTAGGCTCTCATAATGGTGTATGAATAAAGCTCCTAAACTACACACGCCAGAAAGAGCTGCAAATGCACTGCAAATAAAAACCGTTTGTGTAAAAAAAGTAATAACAGCACAACAGACCGAAATAACAAGACCTACCAGCATGGTTTTTTCTTTCCAATCAGCTGTTTGTGTTATGTTTAAGATTTTTTGGTTAATAGGAGAGAAGATATAATCTGTAGCCGCTTGAATAGATGAAATAAGCACTTTTTTAGCTCCTTGTGATAAGATAAGGGAAGGATCTGCTAGAGATCAAAACAAAACACCTTATAAAAATTTTTAAATCAATAATTAAATTTTAAAATTGATTCTTTGTCAACAAAATGATCTAAGGTAAAAAAGGGATGTAAGGAGATAATGCATGCAAGAAGAGATTACAGAAGAGCAGTTTGCCATAGAGACATTGGAGCGATATTCAGGATGTGAAGTTGCAAAATTCCAATCAAATCTACTGTTAACCAATTTTCCTCGGTATGTAGAGTATTTTGCAAAAAGTAGATCTGTGCCCGTTATCGAAGGATCGATGTTTAAAGTGGCGCATTGCCCAGCAGAGGATATCAGCATTTTAGATTTTAAAATTGGTTCACCCGCTGCTGCCTTAGTGGTGGATTTGTGTTCCTTTTTGCCGATTAAAGCAAGCCTGCTTTTAGGAATGTGTGGAGGTTTAAGAAGGCGTTATCAAATAGGGGACTATCTTGTCCCAGTTGCAAGCATTCGAGGCGAGGGGACGTCTGATTTCTATTTTCCTTCTGATGTGCCCGCTTTGTCTAATTTTTTGATGCAAAAAGCGGTAACCGATGTATTGGAATTACAAAAAGCGGTTTACCATATTGGCATTACCTATACGACAAATATGCGTTTTTGGGAATTCAATGAAGAGTTTAAAAATGTGCTAAAAGCTACAAAAGCACAAGCCATCGAAATGGAATGTGCCACCTTATTTTCCGCAAGCTATAAACGCAAGTTCACCTTAGGGGCTCTTTTACTCGTTTCCGATCTACCGCTAGCTAACTTTGGAGTAAAGACCAAAAAAAGCTCAGAGTCCGTTTATCAGCGTTATATGGCTGATCATGTGGAAAAAGGAATAGACATCATTAAGCGCTCTCGTGAGATGCAAGACCAACGCATTAAAGGAGCCTATCATCGCAATATTGGCATGGGAGTTCCTAAAAGTCACTCGCGTTAGAAAAAGGCAATCCACAATTGCTTTTAAGTTAAGATTTGTGGATTGCTGGATAGTTTCCTCACTTTGTTCATCTTTCTCAATTTTATATTAGCATAAAAAACGCAAAGGAGGTTAGATAAGTAAGAAATAAAAATAGAGAATGCATTTTTCTTAAATGTGAATTAAACAACTGAAAAACCAAGACTTCTTCAAAGAAAAAAGACAATGCTTGTATTCCAATTCCAAGAGCATTTGCATAGATTGCGCATGTTAAAAATTTAGTGCCCTTTTTAAGATATCCAAAATAATAAAAAATCCATTTATATAAACAAAAAAACCCAAAGCCAACTCCAGTAGATAGTACATCTTTTGGAATCCGTCCAAACTCTAGAGCATCTAATATAACTGATCATTTCAAGAATGAATAGAAAAAAGAAAAACCCTTAACCACCACTTTCTAGTCTCTAATTCGGTAAAAACACTATAGTCATGAAAATTTTTTTGTAAAAAACTTATAAACAAAATAATAATCTCTCTAGAAAAGTGCAATCCACAAGCGCTTTAGGTTAGCATTTGTGGATTGCTAGTTTAAGCTTATTTGTTAAAAATAAGTCCCAAATCTGTAAAGATAAGATCTTTTTTTTGGTCCATTTTAAGTTCTAGAAATCTTATGGAGTCGGAGCAGGAGCAGTCGGGCAGCATATTGCCACACACATAGGCCAGAACGCTCCGCCTGTTCCGCCTGCTGCTGCTAAACAAGTCGACATACAAAGAGCAAAAAGACCAAATCCTGCATCGGCTCCTGGAACACTGCTTACTGCTTGCACAGCTCCAAATAAAACACCTGCTTTAACAAGCTTACTAGGCGTTAGTTTGCTTGCAATATAATTTGCTCCTACTTGCATAGTTTCAAATATAGGTTTTGCTATAGAGGTTACTGTGACAGGTTCATGAGGCTTTACTAAACCAACTGCATGTAAAGGACCTTGTAAAGATTGTAATGGGAAATGAATGCTCATAAAGTTTCTCCTTTGGTTACAGCTAAAGCTCTAAAAATAAGAGCAATGCTAAAAAACGGCCCACTATATAACTTGTATTAGAAAAAATGTCCAGAATTTTTTTAACAGGTAAAAATATTTAAGCTAAAGAAACTCTTTTTTCAGAGCAGCAATAACGCTCTCTTCGAGTTGTTTAGGATGGGTAATTTTAGGTAGCGCTAAGAGTTTTTTTAAGATAGTTTTTCCGCTTTGTTGTTGTGCGGTAAGAGTCATCTTACTAAATTTGAGCAGTGTGAATTGATGAGCAGAGGCAAATATTCTTAAACGTGTTAAATGGTAGAGCCAAAGTATTTGCATAGGATACGCTCCAAAGCGGTCTGTTAACTCTATAAGGAGAGTGTCTAATTCTTGAGGAGTAGTAGCATCTCCAAAACGGTGGTAAATCTCCATGCGTAAAGTGGGCTCATTTATGTAGGTATCTGGAATGAGCGCATCAAAAGAAAACTCCATTTTGGTTTCTGTAAAAGAGATAGCTTTGTTGTTATTTAGTGCATTTACCGCTTTTTTTAACAATTTACAATAGAGATGAAATCCAATCGAGGAGACCTGTCCAGATTGTTGTGTACCGAGTATGTCACCTGCTCCTCTGATCTCTAAATCGCGCATAGCAACTCGCATGCCTCCTCCGTAGCCGGAGGATAGGCTAAGAGCTTCTAAACGTTTCAAAGTAATTTCAGGAAGTTGTTTTTTAGCTGGGACTAAAAAATATGCATAGGCTGGTTTATTCCATCTGCCTACTCGGCCTCGCATTTGGTAGAGATCAGCTATTCCAAATGTATCAGAGCGGTCAATCAAGATGGTATTGGCATTAGGGATATCAATCCCGTTTTCTACAATAGTCGTGGAAACTAAAATATCTGCTTCTCCTTGTTTAAAGGCATGAAATACCGCGTCAATTTCATCGGAAGACATCTGCCCATGTCCCACTACGATACGCGCGTCTGGAGCTAATTTTTGTAGTTCCTTAGCAATGAGAAAAATCGTTTCAATACGATTATGAATAAAGAATACTTGTCCATCGCGCAATAATTCTCTGGCTATAGCATTTTGTATGACAGAGTGATTGCGCTCTGTGATTATCGATTTAATCGGCAAGCGATCTTGTGGAGGAGTATTGATGATCGAGACTTTCTTGATACCGATTAGGGAAAGATACAGAGTACGAGGAATCGGTGTCGCAGAAAGAGTTAGACAATCAACCCCTATTTTTGTGGTCTTTAGACGCTCTTTTGCGCGGACTCCAAATCGTTGTTCTTCGTCAATAACGATGAGGCCTAAGTTTTTGAATTGTACATCTTGACTAATCACACGTTGGGTACCGATTAAGATATCAATGGTGCCTTCTTGAACGGATTGAAGCGTCTTTTTTATTTGAGAAGAAGAGCAAAATCTACAAGCAAGCCCTATTTGGACGGGAAAGTTAGCCATTCTCTGGCAAAATGTTTCATAGTGCTGCATGGCTAAAATCGTAGTAGGGACAAGAACTGCAACTTGTTTATGACCATCACACACCGCCTTAAAAGCAGCGCGCATAGCTACTTCTGTTTTCCCATAACCAACATCTCCACAGATGAGACGATCCATAGCGGCCTCTGATTGCATATCTTGCTTGATAGCATTGATGGCATTGATTTGATCTTCTGTTTCTATGAAAGGAAAATCTTCTTCAAAAGCTATCATAGTCTCAGAATCAGTCGGATAGGCAAAGCCTCCTTGGACTGTGCGCTCTGCTTGCATGCGTAGTAATTGATCAGCATACCCAACAATGGCTTTTTGTGCTACTTGACGCGTTTTTTGCCATCTTGTCGATCCTAGTTGACTAAATGTAGGGATCGTATCCCTGGTTCCGATATAACGGCTCATTAAATGAGATTGAGAAATCGGGACAAAAAGCTTACTCTTTTCTGCGTACTCAATCACCATAAATTCTGAGATATTTCCTAAGTGATTAGTCTGTTTTTCTGTTCCTACATAGCGGCCTATTCCATTATGAAAGTGCACTACGATATCACCGGGAAGTAATTCATGAAATTCCGAGATGGGTATAGAGTAAGACTTACGCCATTGTTGGCGCCTAGGTTTTAAGCGATGAGTGAGTTCTGCTGTGGTGATAAGCGATAGTTTTGCATCTTTCAGGACAAATCCGCTAGATAGGTAACCGATGTGAAAATCGGTTTTTTCAAGCGTCTTGGTTTTTTCTTCCAATAAGGTTTTTTGCGCAAGAGTAGAGCAAATAAAATGCACTTGCATATGGGGGTGTCGATGTAGAGCTTGCAGGATTTCTTCTTCCTGAATGGATGCTTGATTGTCTAGAGTGGAAAAGAACTCGGCTACTGGAATAAAGGGATGTCTACATCTTTTGGTTTGTATCTGTTGGTTAAACATTTCAAATTGCAAGGGTTGAAGGGAAGTTTGTCCCATATGTACTATCGGTTTTTCTTGGATCAAAGAAAGAGATGCAATTTTCTCAGAACTTAAAAAAATTTGCGATAGAGGTTGCAAGCAAGAAAAAAACTCTTGGAAAGAAAGGACTAAGCGATTGTGTAATGTAGGCATTTTTGCAAGAGAAACCAAACGATCTTCAATAGCTAATAAATCATGAAAAATGAGAATGGTATTGGAGCCTAAATAATCTAGAAAAGAAGTAAGCTCTTGTGTTTTTTTAAGAAGAGTAAGCTCAGATGCAGGACAGAGCCAACATTGTGTATGCTTTTCTGTTGTGATTTGCGTTAAAGGGTCAAAAGATCGAATTTCTTGAATTTCATTGCCAAAAAACTCGATTCGAAAAGGAGATGGAGCAGAAGGAGGAAAAAAATCGATAATCCCTCCTCTTACAGCAAATTCTCCTTTATCGCTTACGATGTTTGCATGCTGATAATTTAAGAGCTCTAGATGCTTAATAAATAAGGAAAAATCAAGAAACTGATTGACTCGGTATCTTTGGAAAAGCATACGCATGGTTTCTCTACAAGGCAGTTTTTGCAAAACAGCTTGCAAAGGAGCAAAAACTACATGAGGGGAATCATTTTCTAAAAGAGAGTTGAGCACTTCAAACCGCTTTCCCATTAGATCAGAACTAGGCGCAATTTCTTCACCAGGCAAAGTTTCCCACGCAGGCAACTCGTACAGATGAGGCAGGGAAAACAATTGCATATCTTCGAGTAAACTATCTTGAGACCCACTGCTAATGATAAGCACATGTTTGTTTGTCATCTGTGATAACAACCAAATGATAACGGCTTTGGGCCCATCCCAAAGCTGTTCCATCAGAATAGATGGTTCATGAGCTATGGTTTCGAAAAACTCTTGTAATGAAGGATGAGTGGTTAGGATTTCTTTTAAGCGTTTTGTAAGCATTTTTGTACTTGTTCAAATGCTTGTAATAACCCTTCTGGATTTTTGCCTCCAGCTTGCGCGCTTTCTTTTTTTCCTCCTCCACTACCTGAAATAATAGGGGCAATTTCTTTGATTAAAGAAGAAGCAAAAATTCCTTTTTGGTTGAGGTCTTTGGATACTCTAACCATAACCCGACAACGATCTTTTACTGCGTGGGCTAAAATTACGATGTAAGAGCTTAGCTCTTGTGCGATTTGTTCGCTTAAGGCATTTAGCTCTTGTGTATCTACAATTTGTGCTAAAAAAGGAACAGATCCAACATATTGCACTTTAGTTAGAAGGGTTTGAGTCAGTTGCTTTAACTGCGAGCTTTTTAAGGTTTTTACTTCTGTCTGAAGAGTTTTATTTTCCTCGAGGAGGTTTTGTGTTTTTTCCACAAGCTGCAAGGGAGAGCTTTTTAGAAGAGCAGCCGCTTTTTCGAGTCTGTCCTCTTGTTGATAGATCCATTCTTCTGCTTTAACTCCTGTATACGCTTCAATGCGTCTTACTCCAGAAGCGATGCTACCTTCTTTAATAATCCTAAATGAGCCGATGGTAGAGACATTTTCCGTATGAGTGCCACCGCATAGTTCTTTAGAATAGTCGATATCGACCACCCTTACAATAGCTGCATATTTATCTCCAAAAAACTGCTTGATGGCAGGATCCTTTTGCGCTTCTTCAAAAGATACTTCATAGGTTTGTACCTTTTGGCCTTCTCTAATTTTTTCTTGAACAAGCTTTTCGATTTGACGGATCTCTTCTTTTGAAAGTGCTTTATGATGATTAAAATCAAAACGCAGATGATCTTCGGTTACGAGAGAACCTGCTTGTCTAATATGAGCTCCGACTACTTTTTGCAGGGCCCAATGCAATAGATGCGTAGCGGTATGATTATTGGTAATTTCTTGTCTTTTTTGTTTATCTACTTGCGCGCTTACAGGTTCTCCTAAAAGTAAACAGCCTTTTTCCAATGTACCTACGTGAGCAATAATTCCTGGAAAAGGAGAATAGCAATGAGTGACTGTAAAACGGGCTTCTTTGTGGGTTAATGAGCCTGTATCGCCTACTTGCCCTCCTTTTTCTGGATAAAAGGGTGTTTTATCAAGTAGGATATAGCCATTTTGCTCTTCTTTTATCTCTTCGACAAATTTACCATCGATGAAAATTCCTATAATAGCAGCTTCTGCTTCGGTTTGTGTATAGCCTAAAAAATCGGTAGTTGGATGGTGTTTGATATATTCTTTGAATAGGACATCTTCTGCTTGTGGGAAATGCGTTGTCTGCGCTGCTTTAGATCGTATTTTTGCCTGATTTTCCAGTATAAGATAAGAATCCAAATCTACTTTTAGGCCATTATCTTTAGCAATAAGTAGAATTTCTTCGAGCGGAAAACCATATGTGTCTTTGAGTTTAAATGCGTTTTCGCCTGAAATTTGTTTGCTGGAGCTTATTTTAGTCTGGTCAATAACGGTATGTAATATATTACCACCTCGTTTTAAGGTACGTAAGAAAGTCTCTTCTTCTAAAGAAAGGATATCAGCAATTCTTGTCTGTGATTCTACAAGCTCTTTATAGTCAGATCCCATTGTATCTATCAAACAGGGGAGCATATCTGCTAAAAAGGGTTTTTGAAGTCCAAGTGCACGTCCATAACGCACAGCTCGTCTCAAGAGCTTGCGTAAGATATAGCCCCTTTCTGTATTACTAGGTTGAGCTCCATCTGCAATAGCAAAACTAAGAGCACGGATATGATCTGCGATTACATGATAGGCAGGAGCTAAATGAAGGTCCTCTTTCCGATAAGGTTTGTTACACAACCTTGCAACTTCTGCAATAAGAGCTTGGAAAATATCTATTTCAAATACAGAATCAACTCCTAATTTTAAAGAAACAATACGTTCAAGACCAGCTCCTGTATCAATGGATTTTTTAGGAAGCAGTTGCTGCTTTAAAGAAGAATCTCTATTAAATTGCATAAATACGAGATTCCAAAACTCTAAAAAACGCTCCCCGCCGTGATCTTCTAAAGGGGAAGAAGCCTTGCCGTAAGAGGGGCCGCGATCAAAAAGCAATTCAGAACAAGGTCCGCAAGGGCCTGTATCTCCCATAGCCCAAAAATTCTCTTTTTCACCCATCCGAACAATGCGCTTTTCTGGTAAGAAGGCTTTCCATAGTTCAAAAGCCTCATCATCGTTTTCAAATACAGTGGCCCAGATCTTTCCTGCGTCAAAACCAAAGACAGTAGTCGAGACTTCCCAAGCATATTGGATCGCTTGATCTTTAAAATAATCACCAAAGGAAAAATTGCCCAACATTTCAAAAAAAGTTAAGTGGCGTGAAGTATGACCTACGTTGTCTAGATCGTTATGTTTACCACCAACACGAATGCACTTTTGGCAAGTTGTCGCTCTGGTGTACCCTCGTTCATTTTTGCCTAAAAACACATCTTTAAACTGGTTCATCCCTGCATTGATAAATAGTATTGTAGGATCATCATGAGGGATAACTGATGAAGAAGGAACAATTGTATGTTCTTTATCTTTAAAATACTGAAGAAATTTCACCCGAATCTGTTGAGAGAGCATAAAATGTGTCTATTTATACGATTAAAAAGACCCACAATAGCAAAACTAGTGCTGAAAGTCAAAAAAAATGCGGGTAATAAAATGCAGTAATCTTGTTTTTTTTAAAAAAAATCTAAGAGGTTGTTTACAATGGCTACAGCAGCGATTTCTCGATACGATACACTTATGAGTTATTTTCCCACGAATAATTCTCTAGATTTTCTCAAAAAGAAAACCTTTTGCTTCGCTTCTCTACTAACCGAGCCTATATGTAAAGCACATGAACTTTTTAGAAGATTATGCCTAGTAGATGTGCTAAATCCTACAGCTAGTAAAACAAGCAATTGGGTAAGGAAATTTTTTCTAGGCATGGGGCTTGTTGTTAGTTCTTTTTTATCAATAGGCACCGCGATTCCAGGCGCTGCTTTGCGCGGTATAATCAGTCATTTGGAGAAGGAACCCTTTATCTATTATCAAGGTAAACTACCAGATCAAGATTTAAAGGATCATTTTTCTCTTTTGTCCTGGAATATTTGTTGTATAGGCGGAGGTTATTCTATTAGCGATGGAGGAGTAATGCCTTGGTCTTTTAGAATAGATAACATCATTACAAAAATTCAGGAGGAAGATCCAGATATTCTTGCCTTATACGAGGTTATGGATACAGCTGCTGGATTTTATCTCTATGAAAAACTACAGGAGAAATATGCCCATTTTTATTTCAATCTAGGACCAAGAGCAATAGGGCCATCTTCTGGGATATTTATAGCCAGCAAAACGGAAATGACAAACCCTGAATTCACCCCTTTTCCCAAACAGATGCTAGTCGGGAGAACCAAGATATCAGAAAAGGGCGTATTTTCTTTTGACATTTACGTCGGAGAAAAAAAGGTAAAGATCTATGCAACACATTTACAGCATTCAGAACAGCCTCAATATCCAACTCAAGAGGAAATAGAAGCTAGAAAAGCAGAGATGGAGTTAATTATCAAAAAAGTAAGTCGGGATTCTGGCCATGTGATAGTAACCGGAGATCTTAACTTAGATAATACAGAATACGCCCATTCTGCTTGGAAAGAAACTTTTCAAGGCGTGTCCTTTGATGAAAATGGTTCAAGAACATGGGGAGGAGATGAATTTTGTGCCGAAATGGTAGGTAAAAGAGATTCTGGTCCTTTAAATTTAGACTATACATTGATCACAAAAGGCTCTGAGATAAAAGCTAAAACCTCATTAATAGAAACCGGTTATGATGATACAACATTTACCATAGAGGCTCTTTCCGATCATAGAGGCCTTCTGAGTTGCTTTGAAATGAACACAAATAGCTCGTGAAAGCTCAATAAGCGGCTCCTGGGAATAAAATGTACATGCAATAGTATTGATGATTACAATCTTCTTGTATTAAAATGTTTATTTACAAAAACACATTGGGTAAGTATTTTATGGGGCTTTTATGAATACTACGAAATGATGCCCATGACAATTACACGCAAAAACTTCTATCTACAACCCAATCCTAATGCGGAAATAATCGAGGGAAAAACAGGCATTGTAAATAATACTGTGCAATTTACGACAAATGGAGTAGCACTAGGAATACTGGCCTCAAATCCGTATGCAGTCGTTTCTTTTAAGCAGAGGCAGCTGCTGCAATATAATCCTAGAAATGCTAAAAATTTGCAGTTATTTGCTGCTATTTCTAAGCACGATCCTCAAAATACCAATACAGTTGATGAAATTAAAAGTTTGCTTGAGGAAGTAGACATTAATCATCAAGATCATGCAGGTGATACATTTTTACATGCAGCGGTTCAAGAAGGACACCGAGACATTGTTGAGCTCCTTGTAAAGGAAGGAGCAGATGTTACCATGCAAAATAAAAAATCTAAGACACCGCTAGATTTAGCTAACAATTTAGATCATGTTCATCCTAGTAAACAAGAAATCATAGACCTAGTTCGACCAAGAGCTTCAAATATAGGGCAGATTCCACAGCCAGGTACATCCTCCTACATTCCACAATCCAATTCTGCACTGCAAACTTATCCTGCGTCTGGATTGAAGCACAGTTTGCACGGGAACATTTACCAATTGAAATTGCTGATGCTTTTTATGCATCGCGGCATGAAAGAAAGGTATAATTTTCGTTTATCTACAGAATGGGATGCTGCTGAAAAGTTTGATG
>PSRO01000085.1 GCA_003176115.1 Chlamydiota bacterium
AAATCGTTTTTTAATAGCTCTTTGCGCCCAGGTAGCGCAAATAGGGGATGTTTTATCAAGGTGTCTTCTACCCATCTTATGATCTTATATGCGATACTTTCACTGCTATTATAGCTCTGGCTTATGTGAAAATAGGTTCTGTATTCTCTTAGATACTCTAGGGTCATCAGCAACATGTCTTCTATTTTTCATTTATGGACACGGCCTCCTCGGGCTTTTTTCTCTTTTTGGCTTATCTCCAAAACCAATAGCATTTGGTCAAATGTGCTTCGTTTTACTCCGGTTAATCGTCGGAATTTCTCGTTGTCTAAATCTTTTGCTTTTGCAAATTTCATCATGCCCTTACGTGCTTTTAAGGGCATTATTTATTTTCTAGTTTCGAAAGAGCTCTAGTGAATTGAATAGCAGAATTTATGGGAAGGAAAAGCCAATCAGACGGGGAGTTTGTCCAGCCAAATAAAACTGATAGAGTGCGTGTTCCTTCTTCACAATTTAGAGGATGAACTCCTTGAGTGTACGACTATCTTCAGAAGTCATAGAGACATAAGTCTAGAGGCAACTTCAAAATAGGGATCATTCGTAGTAGGGCTGCTACTCTGCCTTGCTTAATTCTAAAAAGAAAAAGGATCACTTTGATCAACAACACTGCTATAAAAAAAGCGAGAACGCTATTCCAAAAAATATTCAGAATGAAAAAGGAGGCTTTATCCACGCTTTTTCTCCGATCGACGTTTTTGAATCAGTTTTTCAATTTCTGCGAGTTCTTGATCAGCTACTTTCTTTATTCGAAAGAAGGCAAAGGACATGATTCCAGATAGCGATCAAATGAAATTTATTGAGGTTGTGGAAACAGAGTTGATCAGTTTACATGAAAGGAACATTTCTCGTTATGGATTAAGGCTTTTAGACTTTGAAAAATGGTACAGAGGATGGTTCTGAAACTTCAATAAGAGACAAAAAACGCTAAAATTTACGGAGAACAAGCTGTTGCATGGTTTTAAGGAGAGGTTCAATGCCTTCTTTATGCATAGCAGAAATAGGGAAAAGTGTTGTTTTTGAGTAAGGATACTTTTGTTTAAATGTTTCTAGATTCCGTGTAGCTGTTTCGCAATCGATTTTATTTAATACAACAAGGAACGGTTTGTCTAATAGCTCTTTTCGATAAGCTGTTATCTCGTTTTGCAAAATCTGAAAATCTTTAAAAGGGTCTCTTTCTTCTATCCCAGAAATATCGATTAAATAGACCAAAACAGAAGAGCGTTCGATGTGTTTGAGAAAAGATAATCCTAATCCACGATCAAGGTGAGCTCCTTCTATAATGCCTGGAATGTCTGCAATTAAAATTCTAGAAAAATCTTCAAATTGAATATAACTCAGGTTTGGGTACAGTGTTGTAAAAGGATAAGCTCCAATTTTAACATGGCAATGAGTAATTTGTTTTAAAAGAGTGGATTTGCCTGCATTGGGCATTCCAATAAAGCCAATATCAGCAATTAATTTCAACTCGAGCTGAACCTCGTGTATTTCTCCTTCATGACCCGGCGTGCATATATTAGGGGCTTGATTGGTCGAAGATTTAAAGCAAGCATTTCCTTTGCCTCCTTTACCTCCTTTACACAAGACGTATTTTTGGTTTTTGTCAGTAAAATCGACTACTATTTCTTGTGTTTTAGTATTTCTAACAATAGTGCCACAGGGGATGTGTAAAATAAGATCTTTGCCGTTGCGCCCTCTTTGCAGGTTTCCTCCTCCTGGAATGCCATTTTCTGCATGAATTAAACGACGATTGCGAAACTCTTCCAAAGAGAGGGTATTCTCATTGGTTTTTAGGATAATAGAGCCGCCTTGGCCTCCATTCCCACCAACAGGACCTCCTTTAGGAATAAATTTTTCCCTCCTCCAGGCAACAACGCCATTACCACCTTTCCCAGCGCGCAGTGTAACTGTAACTGAATCGATAAACATATATAATAATTTCTACAAGCCCCCTGGCTTAAGGTGAGGGCTATGAAGCATTAAGAAGTGGGTTGAACAGAAACATATGTGCGGTTGGTTTTACGATAAGCAACGATACCATCAATTAAAGCGTATATCGTATCATCGCGTCCACGTCCTACATTTTTTGCAGGATGCCATTTTGTGCCTCTTTGACGTACAATAATACTACCAGCTGTGACAAACTGTCCCCCAGTTGCCTTAATTCCAAGACGCTGCGAGTGAGAGTCGCGGCCGTTTCGACTAGACCCTTGACCTTTCTTATGTGCCATTGTTATGCTCCTTAATCCAATATATCTGTAATCTTGACTCGGGTATAGCGTTGGCGATGGCCTACTTTACGACGAATCGGTTTGCGCCTTTTGTACTTGAATGCAACCACTTTTGGTCCTTTAGCATCTTGTTTTACAAGTTTTGCTTGTACAACAGTACCAGCGAGATAAGGAGTTCCCATCTTAACATTTTCCATCCCACTAACCAGTAAAACATTTTTAAATTTTATTACACCATCATCTAGTAATTCTACATCGATTGTATCATGTTTTAGTAATTCTACATCGATGGTATCACCTTTTTCAACACTATATTGTTTACTGCCTGTTTTGATAATTGCGTACACCTGGCCTCCTAAAAATAAACTTAAAGATTCGCATGTAGAAGAAAAAAAACATGATAGGGCAGTCTTGAATCAAAGTCAACTTGAAAAGGTATAAATGTAAAAAAGGGTAGAAAGTAAGGATTTTTATTTTTAATTAAATTTTTATTAAAAAATAAAAATTTAATTATTTGATTAATAATTAAATCATACATAGTATGAAAAGTAAGAGGATAAATGAATAGGACTCGTTATGAAGGGACTTAAAAAAAATAATTAATACAATTAAGTCCTCAAAAATTACTCTGAGAAAGCATCATAACCGTGCATTTTTTAAAGAGCAGGAAAGTGAGTCTAAAATTAAGTTAGAACAAGATAAAAAAGCTTAAGGAGGGTTTATGCCTAGAAAGCATACCAAGAGAGCGCCAGCAAAAAGAAAAACTTATCATCACCATCATAGAACGCATAAGAAATCCGCTTGGAAGCAGTTCTGGAATCGCTATTGCTCTATGTAATCTCAAGACTTCTTTTTGAATAAAAGTGCACCTGCATAACAAGAAGAAGAAACAAGTGAGATAGTGGCCCCCGGAGGCCAGTTTAATTGATAAGAGAGTAGGATTCCAATAAATGTGAGCATAAGACCGCATGCTGTTGCTAACACCATCATTTGCAGTAAACTACGGGTGAAAATAGCAGCAATAGCAGCGGGTATTGCTAACATAGTTACAACCAAGACGGCCCCAACTATTTGGATTAATAAGACAATCGAGATAGCTACTAAACCAAGCAGTAGAAAATAAAAAGCTTGCACTGGGAGTTGTTTTAGTTTGGCTTGCTCTTCATCAAAACAAATGGCTAAAAGCGGTTTGTAAAACCTAGCGACTATAGATAAAATGAGCGCATTTAAAGCAAATAGCAAGAAAATATCACTTTTGCTAACCCATAGAATATTTCCAAATAAGAAGTCAATGAGCTCTGTGTTATAGCCAGGGGTAAGGGCTATAAAAATGACACCGATAGACATTCCAATAGCCCAAATAGCAGCAATTGCTGTGTCTTCTCTTTCCTTATATTTTAAATGAATCCAGCCCATCAAGAACGCAGAAATCAATCCAGCTATTAATGCTCCAATGAATGGGGTAAGAAAGGTAAGCCCAAATCTGATTTTTAACCATAAACAAATGCCCATTCCTCCAAGCACAGAGTGAGCAATGCTACCACTAATGGAAACAATTCTTTTAACCACTACATAAGAACCGATAATACCGCCGGTTAATGCAGCACCGCAACCTGCTAATAGCGTATGCAATAGAAAAGGATTATCAAGCATATTAAAAAGAAAAGTGTTGAGGGTTTGTTAAAGGGGTATGATAAAGACCCAAGGCAAAATGCTCACAGACTTCTTTAGTTTGCAGAGAGGTTGCTTGGCGATTTACGCAAATGAGCCTACTGGCTTTATCAATAATTGCTTGTAAATCATGAGATACCATCAGTATAGTCATGTCAGCATTTAGCTCTTGTAACAACTGGTAAATGGATTTTTCCGCTTGAGGATCTACATTGGCTGTTGGTTCATCAAGCAGCAGAATTTTAGGATGGTCGACAATTGCTCTTGCGATAAGAGCTCTTTGCGTTTCTCCTCCTGATAGAGAGCCAAAAGGAGCTTTTTCTTTGTGCAAAAGACCTACTTTTTCCAATGCCTGTAGGCCTAGTTTACGCATTGCTTTAGGAAATCTTCCCCAGCAATTAAGCTTACCAAGACATCCCATCATTACTACATCTAAAACACAAATCGGAAAACTGCGATCCACTTGTTGCATTTGAGGGACATATCCTATTAAATGCCTAGTATGTTTAGAATGCTTGTTTAAAACCTTCACCCAGCCTTTTTTTGGCTGCAAAAGTCCTAGAATCAACTTAAAAAAAGTGGTCTTACCACCACCATTTGGGCCAAAAACGACAATAAATTCATTAGGATGAACAGTTATATTGACATCTTCAAGAATACTTTGCTGGTGATAACTAAAAAACAATTGGTGAATAGAGATGATATCAGTCATGAATGATATTTTTAACCACTTCTGCCATCTGTTTTAAATTCTCTATATAATCTTCAGAATAAGGGTCGATGATGTAAGTAGGAATCTTTAATTTTTGCGCGAGCAATTTAGCTGCTTTGCTACCGTGTTGAGGTTCTATAATTATACCGTCTATACCTAACCTTTTTACCTTATCAAGCAGTTCTGAGATATATTGAGGTAAGCAATCCTTACCTTCTTCTTCAAGAGATAGTTGCTCGAGTTTATAGTCTCTACAAAAGTAGGCAAAAGCTGGATGGGAGACTAAGATGGCTTTGCCTTGTTTGTTTTTAAGTGTGGTAGTTAATTCTTGATCAATTTGCTCTAGCTCTTTTAGTACAATATTTAAGTTTCCTTGATACAATTCTGTATGGATCGGGAATAGCTGAATCAAGCCCTGTGTAATTTTTTCTGCTTGTGTCTGCATCATTTTTGGGCTTAGCCAAATATGTAGATCTTTAACACCTGAATCAGAACAACAATCTCCTTTTGTCTTGTAAGATAAAAGTGCAAGGCTTTCTGTCAGGTCAATCATAAGAGGAGGATTTTTCATTTCTTGAAAAACCCTTTGTGCTTTTTGATCTGCTTTTTCTCCCAGTTTTAGCCACAATACAGCTTGCTTTTGCAATTGAACTTGCTTAGGGGTAGGTTCGTATACATGGGGGTTTGCTCCAGGAGGAATCAGAGACGCAGCTAAAACGGTGTCTTCTGCGATTTTTTTCACAAAATAACGATAGGGAGGAACGCTAACCAAAACAACAGGAGGTTCTGAATAGCTCAGAATAGGAATAATACAAAAAAAACTAATAAATAAACGAAGAAACATTTTTTTAAAAAACCTAATAAAGTTATGATTGAGGATCATAATTTTTTAAGCGATTTTGGAAAAGAAATAACTCTCTGTTGAACTGTAAAACAGAAGATTATTAGACCTTTTGGGATTTTCCCTTGTAAGATAAAGTTTAGTTAGATAGTCTTTAGCACGTTTAAAATCTTTGGAGGAGTGTCCGAGCGGCCGATGGAGCACGCTTGGAAAGCGTGTATGCGTGTAAGCGTATCGTGGGTTCGAATCCCACCTCCTCCGTTCTTACCAAAATAATAATACTGCCTTAGCAGTAAAAAAGAGCACTTGGCTAAGAAAGAGGTAGTAAATCGCTCTATGTAAATTTTTTTTCTTTAAGAAAAGACCGTTTTGTTAACATGATCAAGAGCTGTCTGAATCATCTTAAAGGAAGCTGAACTTAATCCTAGATCTTTTGCAAAACTACTCCATTTTGCAACTGCTATTTTTACCTCATCGATGACTTGTAGAGCTTTTTGTTCTTTAATATTGCTTATCTCTGCAAGTTTTAATAGGTGAAAAAGCGTTGGGTTTTTACCCTCTCTCATAATCATGCTGGAGTGTTCCCCACTAGGTCCCGATGAAAAAGTCAGATCATAGGCAGGTGAAACTCGCCATACGCCCTTTTCACTCATCAAAAAAGAAAAATTTTTGGCATGATCATCACGGTTATGACTCAAAACATTAAAAACAGTTGCTCTAAATTGTTTTTCACCTTCTTGAGAATCCTTAGTAAGCCACAATGTTGCTTTCATAATAGTTTCGTAATCAAGACTTGGAAAGCGATAGTCCGCATGAAGTAAGCCGCTGATTGTATGCATGTGTACTCGTCTCCCATCTATACGATCGAACCGTTTTACACCAAAATATCCCAATTCTTTTTTAGAAGGGAAAAGCTTTGCCTCTGGAACAGGGAGATCGGCTGCTTTAGCCATTAAATGATAAGCATATTCAATGAGACCAATATCTTTTGGATCGGAAGAAGAGCGAAACTTGATGATCCAGTCTTCTTTATCTACGGTTAGGACAATTTTAGGGCGCGCTCCAGCAGATGAGCCGTTCATAGCTAATAAATCATCAATAAAGCGACTATCATCGTTCTCTTGAAATTGTAGTACTTCATTGGCAATCTCATCCACACTCTCGTGATAAGATGGCTTTATCCCTTCTATTTCTGGTTCATACACCAAAGCTCCCATCCCACTTTCACCTACATAACATAAGCGATCTAAAGGCGAAAGATCGCCAGGATTCAAACTCAAACTCATTAACTTACGGTCTAGAAGCAACCTTCCCCATCCGTCTGGTAAGCTGTCATTAAATACACCAAATAAACCTTCAAAGACCCTATCTTTGCACATGATAATACCCGGCTGAAGAGGTAATTTAAGAGGGGATAATTCTAATCCGGTTTTCATGAATTCAATAGTATATTCAAACAATATTCTTCGATCTTTTAGGACAAGTCTTCCCATGGGAAGTTTCTTTTTCCCGCGTATAAAATATACATGGACTACAGATGTATTTGGAAAGGTCATTTTCGACCTCGTTTACGTTTTTTGCTTTTAAGCAGCTCATCGAGTGATGCTAAATGCTCTAGTTTTGTTTGCGTAAACAAATCCTTAAACTCTTCAAGTGTTCCTAACACAAGTGCAATTTTAAGAAGGGATTCAAGAGCTATTTTTCCTGTCTGTTCAAATTTTTTCAGCACCCCAAAACTGACCCCAGAGCGGTCTGCTAAGGTTTGCTGGCTAAAGTTAAGAGATAAACGTTTTTCTTTTGCTTGTTTCGCAATATGTTTTTGAATTTCCCAGGGAGTTATCATAAATACAGATATTATTATATCCCTTATAAGAGGAATTGCTCTACAATGGATATTATAATATCTTTAATAAATTTAAAGCAAGGGCCTTGCAAAATAATGTAACATCCCAAGCTACAAGAGGTAGGCTACTAAAAGTTTGCTTACGTTCGAGTTAGCTCACCCCATGTTTTACGTGTATCTCAAATCATCTCTTTTTTTAAGGATCGCAGTCGGATGTAGGGCATTGATTTAAAAAATAAGAGAAGTTAGGGATTGTTTCCTTAAGGCAGCCTATGAATTTAAATAAAGGACGGCAGCATCCATTCCAAAAAGCGTCTTCCTCGGGGTTAATAGGTGGGGGATTTTTTGAACAAGAACTGTTTTGAGCTGTTTTGATGGCTATTAGATAGCCAATTCCCATTCCAGCGGTTAGCAAACTTATGATCTTTGTAGCTATAATGGTGATTTTACGTATGGCTATCGGTGGGGTCTTATGAGGAATAGGAACTGTTACTATTCGGGTATTTAATGGGCGTAATTCATGAGTCATAAAATCCTCTCTTAATTGGTTTTTTATCTAATAAATCAAATATTGTTTCTTGTAATTTAAGACTTTTATGATTAGCAAATCAATTTTAATTTATATGTCTATAGAGCTTCTCCTTTTCCATGTACTACAGAAATGTTTTGAAAGGAGATGTACAATTTTCTGTTTAATAAAAAACAGGTAGAGGTCTCAATGGAGATTCCGATCATTCAAAACCTTAAAAATAGTTTCTATTTACACAATAACAGAGTTTAACTAGTATGCTGAAATAGCATGGGATATTAAATCTTTTAATATATTTAACTTAAAATAAAAAATAGTTCTCGACCTTAGCTAGATTTTAAGGAGGCATTTTTATAATTTAAGTGAATTCTTATAGACCCATCGCTATTATATTTGCTGTTTCAAATAAAAATAAATCAAATAATTTTATTTTGGGTATAAAAAAATGAACTCTACAAGTTCCTTGTTAAATAATAGTACAATTCTCATGAACTTTAATCTAAATAATACTAATTATATCAATCAAATAGAACCCATTAATTATACTACCAATCAAACAAAATCCAATTTAACAACAAAAAAAATAACTAAGGTAAGCCAAGAAAAGCGCTTTACAGATTCGAAGTACAACAACATTCCACGCTCAAAACGTTCTCATGTAAGAACGAAACATTTTTTTACTAATGTAAGCAATGGAACTCATGCATCTTCCAAATCAGTATGGTCTTCTTCACCATCATATCCTGGTAAGTTTACAGAGTTATTAAGCCATGTTGATATAAATGATCATGCAACCGGTAATAATAAGGATCCTGAAAGTTTTGTTATTCCAAAGCCTCTTCAGGGATTAAAAAAAA